>CANQPA010000005.1 GCA_947625635.1 uncultured Bacilli bacterium | reverse complement strand
TTTCTGATATGACTCATTTTTTATATATTAAAAAATAGTGTCAAGTTTTCTCACCAACACTATTTATTATAGAACCATAGAAAATGGACGCAGTCCTTTTTTATATAATAAATCTTTTTAATTTTGACATAAATTATACTTTATTATATAATATAAACTAGGTGATAAAATGAAGACAGATTTGCAAATAAGTAACGAGTGTAATATAAAAACTATAGATGTCATAGCAAAAAAAATAAATATAGACCATAATGATTTAGAAAATTATGGAAAATTTAAAGCAAAAATTAATATAGATTATGAAAAAGACTCAAATAAAAAAGAAGGAAAATTAATACTTGTTACTTCTATCAATCCAACACCATTTGGTGAGGGTAAAACTACTGTGAGTATTGGAATAAATGATGCTATTAGAAAATTAGGAAAAAATTCTATAGTAGTTTTAAGGGAACCTTCTCTTGGACCTGTATTTGGAATAAAAGGTGGAGCGACTGGTGGAGGATATTCTCAAGTGGTACCCATGGAGGATATAAACTTACATTTTACAGGAGATATATCTGCGATAGAGTATGCAAATAATTTGTTATGCGCTATTATAGATAATCATATATATCAGGGAAATGAACTTGGAATTGATAAAGTGGTATTTAATAGATGTGTCGATTTAAATGATAGAGCATTACGCAATTTAGTAATAAAATATGATAATAATACTTTCGAAAGAGAAGAACATTATAATATTACAGTGGCATCTGAAATTATGGCAATTTTATGCTTGTCAAAAGATATGGATGATTTGAAGAATAGAATAGGTAATATTTTAATTGGCTATACAAAAGAAAATAAGATGATTTTTGCAAAAGATTTAAATTGTGTGGGAGCAATTGCTTTGCTTTTAAAGGATGCTATTAAACCAAATTTAGTTCAAACTTTGGAAAATAATCCTGTGTTAATACACGGTGGACCTTTTGCAAATATAGCACATGGATGTAATTCATTAATAGCTACTAAATTGGGGTTAAATTTATGTGATTATGTAGTAACTGAAGCTGGTTTTGGATCAGATCTTGGTGCTGAAAAATTTTTAGATATAAAGTGTCAAATTGGAAATTTAAAACCAAATTGTATTGTTATTAATGCTACTATTAGAAGTCTTAAATATAATGGCGGAGTAGATAAAAATAGTATTAATATAGAGAATGTTGAAGCCTTAAAGAAAGGTATTCTAAATTTAAAAAGACATATTGAAAATATGAGTAAGTATACAAAAAATATAGTAGTATGTTTAAATAAATTTGAATATGATACAGAAAATGAAATTGATTACGTAAGACAGTATGTTAACAATTTGGGTTATCAAATAGAAGTATGCAATTCATATAAGCAGGGAAGTGCTGGAGCAATTGATTTAGCTAAAAAAATAATTGACATTTGTGATTACAATACAGATTTCAAACCACTTTATGATTTCAATGATACGATTATTAACAAAATTAATATTATATGTAAAGAAATTTATAGAGCTAGTAATGTTATTATTAATGATATTGTCAAAGAAAAAATAAATATTTTAATCAAAAATGGTTTTGGCAATTTACCGATCTGCATAGCCAAAACGCAGTACTCATTTAGCGATGATTCCAAAAAATTAGGTGCACCTAATAACTTTGATATGACTGTTAAAGATATAAAATTATCCAGTGGAGCAGGTTTTATAGTCGTTTTGATGGGAAATATAATGACTATGCCTGGACTTGGTAAAAATAGTGCATATTTAAATATGGATATAGATTCAAAATCAAATATAACAGGTTTATTTTAAAAATAGTACCTGTTTTTATTTACAATAAATTTAATAAAGTTTATATTTTTTATTAGATAATAGTAGTATATAATAAAAAACAAAAAATAAGATAATTTTTTTAATATGTATAAAAAATTCTTTTTTTACTCAATATGAGCTAGAAAGGAGAATTTTTTATGGCACGTCATAAAGTAGAAATTTGTGGCGTGAATACTGCGAATTTAAAAGTATTAAATAATGAAGAAATGTTAGACTTGTTCAAAAAATATAAAAAAGGTGATAAATTAGCAAAAAATGAACTTGTGAATGGTAACCTAAAATTAGTACTAAGTATATTGAAAAAATACAACAATAGATGTGATAATATGGACGATCTATTTCAGGTAGGATGCATTGGATTAATAAAAGCAATTGAAAATTTTGATCTTAATTTTGATGTAAAATTTTCTACGTATGCCGTCCCAATGATACTTGGTGAAGTTAAAAGGTATTTAAGGGATAATAATAGTATTAGAGTAGCTAGAAGTATCAAAGATATTGCATATCATGCATTAATTGCAAAGGAGGAATTAACTAATGTACTCAGTAAAGAACCAACTATTAGTGATATTGCAAAAAAACTTAATTTAACTGAATATGAAGTTAGTAATGCATTAGATAGTATGAAAGATACAATTAGCATCTTTGAACCAATTTATAATGATGGAGGAGACACAATTTATTTATCAGATCAGATTGAGGATAAAAATACAAAGATGAAGTCAATTGATGATCACGTAGCATTAAAAGAGGCAATAAAAAAATTAAAAGATAAAGAAAAATATATTATCATTGAAAGATATATAATAGGAAAGACACAAATGGAATTAGCAAATGAAATAGGAATTTCTCAAGCTCAAATATCTAGATTAGAAAAAAATGCTCTTAATAATATGAAAAATAATATAACGTAAATATAGGCGATTATAATTATATTTTTCATATAATATAGTGGTGATATTAATGAGACTATCTGATTTGCAAAATAAGGCTGTTATAAATTTAATTGATGGAAAAAATATTGGAAATATAATAGACATAAATGTCGACGATAATGGTAAAACAACAGGCTTAGTTGTGGAAAAACATAAATTCATTATTTCGTATTTTTCTTCCAAAAAAGAGGTAACTATAAGCTGGGAACAAATTGAAAAAATTGGTGAAGATGTTATATTAGTAAATGTTGTTTATTAGTTATTTTTGTGATATACTTATATTGGGTGATCTAATGAAGGTGTTATTATATACTGAAAATGAAAAAATGATTAGAAAATCGGGATTAGGTAAAGCTATTAAACATCAAATGAGAGCTTTAGAGGAAAAAAATATTGAATATACGACAAATCCTAAAGATGATTATGATATAGTACATATAAATTTTTATGGTCCTAAATCGTATTGGCTAGCAAAAAAAGCAAGAAGAAATGGAAAAAAGGTAATATATCATGCTCACTCTACTGAAGAAGATTTTAAAAATTCATTTGTATTTTCTAATTTAATTTCCCCTTTATTTAAAAAATGGATAATAAAATGTTATAATTTAGGTGATCATATTTTGACACCAACCCCATATTCTAAGAAATTATTAGAAGGATATGGAATTAAAAAACCTATTACAGATATAAGTAATGGAATAGATGTTAAATTTTTTGAGAAAAATGAAAAATTAGGTAGAGATTTTAGAAAAAAATATGGCTATAAAGATAATGATAAAATTGTTATGGGTGTTGGATTATATATAGAAAGAAAGGGAATAATAGATTTTGTTGAACTTGCAAAAAGATTACCGCAGTATAAATTCATATGGTTTGGACAATCGCCACTTATAGCTAGTCCAATTAAAATAAGAAAAGCGATAAATACAAAATTAAATAATCTTATATTTGCTGGTTATGTTGAACCTGAAATATTGAGAGGTGCATATAGTGGAGCAGATTTATATTTATTTCCTACTTTTGAAGAAACAGAGGGAATACCTGTAATTGAATCTTGCGCAGCTCGTATTCCAGCATTAATAAGGGATATTCCTGTATTTTCGGGATGGTTAGAAGATAAAGTAAATATATATAAGGCAAAGAATTTGATAGAATTTGAAGATAAAATAGTAAAAATATTGGAAAATAAATTACCTAATCTTACTTCTACAGCGTATTCTGTTGCGGTTGAACGTGACGTTAAGAAAGTTGGGAAAAAATTAATAAGAATATATGAAAGTGTTTTAAGAGGTGAATAGATGTATAACAATTTGTATTTAAATGCAGAAAAAATAATTAACAATGATATTTATAAGATAAATGATAAAAATTATATACAAGTAAAATTGTTAGAAAAAAGAGGAAATAAATACTATGATGTGATTTTTGTAAATGGTGATAAAGAAAAGTTCCTAGGTAGATTCGCAAAAGGTTTTGATTTACTAAAAGTTAGTTATAAAGATGGTAAAATTTTGGTTTATTATGATGAGTTTTTTAGGGAAGAAGGAATAAACCAAATGAAAGTAAAAAAGGTGTTATCACTATATGATATATTGGATGATGTATTTTATGCATGTAGTGAAAAAGAAGCGTTAACAATGTTTGATAAAAGTTTATCTACAGATAAATTAATTTCAGAAGATAATAAACTAATAAGGGTGGATACTGAAAAGAAAAAAAGAATTTAAATTGAAAATACTGAGATATTTACTGAATAATAATAAGCAAAATTTTTAATGTATATTATGATCTTTATATTTTTTTAATTATTTAAACAATAATATTTTTTAAGAGAGAGTTTTTGCTCTTTTTTTCTTGTCTTTAATTTATTTTATTGATATAATAATTAGGTAAGGTGATAGTAGATGTATTTAAAAAAAATAGTAGCACATGGATTTAAATCTTTTGCAGAGAATACTATAATTGATTTAGAAAATGGTATCACAGGAATAGTGGGTCCAAATGGATCTGGAAAAAGTAATATTGTGGATGCTATTAGATGGGTCCTAGGTGAACAATCTGTTAAATCCTTAAGAGGCGATCTTTGCATGACTGACGTTATATTTGCAGGTAGTAAAAGTAGAAACCCAATGAATACAGCTTCAGTTACTTTAATATTTGATAATTCTGATAATTATCTAAATATAGCGTTCGATGAAGTATCAATAAAAAGAAGGTTATATAAAGATGGTACTAATGAATTCTTTCTAAATGGAGAAAAATGTAGATTAAAAGATATAAATGAGATTTTAATTGATAGCGGTGTAGCAAAAGAATCTTTTAATATAATATCTCAGGGAAAAATAGACGATATATTATCGAGTAAACCTGAAAATAGAAGAGTTATATTTGAGGAAGCTGCTGGTGTTTTAAAATATAAAAAAAGGAAAATAGAAGCTTTAAGAAAATTAGAAAAAACACATGATAATATGCAACGTGTTAATGATATTGTAAAGGAGTTAGAATCTCAAATTGAACCTTTAAGAGAACAAAAAATTAAAGCAGAAAAATATTTTAATTTAAGTGAAGATTTAAAGAATTTAGAAATATCTTTAATAGCTGATGAAATAAATAATATAAATTATTCATATCAAGAAAATAAAAAAAGAATTGAAAAACTGGAAAATGAAATACTAAGTTTAAATACTAGTAATTCTACTAATGAGGCTAAAAGTTCATCTTATAAATTACAAATAAATAATATAGATGAGGAAATTAGAAGGATTCAAAACGAATTATTAGAGTCAACTGCTAAAGTTGAAAAAATAAATGCAAAGAAGCAAATTATAATTGAAAGAAAAAAATACGAAGTTAAAGATTCAATACTTCATAATAATATTATAAGATTAAAAGAAGAAGAAATAAATTTAAAAAATAGTGTGGATTTAATAAATAATGAAATTGAAATAAATAAAACAAAATTTAAAGATATTTTAGTAGATATAGATAAATATGAAAATAAAATTATAAATATTAAGAATGACAAAAATGATTTATTATATAAGTTAAATAATGTTGTAAAAAATTTATCATTTATAAGTTCTAAAATAGATACTTTAAAAGAAAATATAGATAATAATTCAACTTTACCATATTCAGTTAAAAGTATACTTGAAAATCCAAAACTTAGAGGAATACATAATGCTATTGGAACTTTAATAGAGGTTGATGAACAATATTCTAAAGCAATTGCTATTGCGTTAGGGACTAATTCATCAAATGTAGTAGTAGATGATGAATTATGTGCTAAAGAAGCTATAAATTACCTAAAAACAAATAATATTGGTAGAGTAACATTCTTTCCTTTAAATATTATTAAAGAAAAATTTATAGATAATACTACTCTTAATATACTAAAAAAAGAAAATGGATTTATTGGAATAGCAAGTGAATTAGTAAAATATGAAAAAAAATATGAAAATATTATTAAAAATCAACTTGGCAACGTAATCGTTGTTGACAATATTGATTTTGCCACTATAATAAGTAAGAAGATAAACTATAAGTATAGAGTTGTTACTCTTGCTGGAGAGATATTTCATGTTGGGGGCTCTCTTACTGGTGGGAATATTAAAATTAGAAATATTATCACTGATAAATATGAATTAGAAAATAATTTGAAGTTAAAATTAAAATATGAAGATGAACAACAAAATATAGAAAATGAAATTAATAAAGTTGATTATGATTTAAAGGCAATAGAAGACAAATTATATATATCTAATAAGGAGAGAATAAATCTAGAAGAACATATTAAATCAAGAAAAGATACTATAAATGATATAGATAAAAAATTAAATGAAATAACATCTGAAATAAATAGTAATAATAACATTTTAAATAATACTATAGATAAAGAAGAAGAAACTATATTAAATGAATATTATAAAGCTAATCAAAGAAAAAATAAATTGGAATCAGATTTAAAGGTTTTAACAAATAACAGGATTAAATTAAATAATGAATTAGATGAATTTGAACTTACTATAAAAAAAGATAATTCATTATTTAATGAAAAAAATAATTTATTGCGCGAATTAGAAATAGATGTAAATAGAGCAGATGTAAAGCTTGATAACTTACTTAATACACTTAGTGACACTTATTCAATGTCATATGAAAATGCTATAAAGTTTTATAAACTAGAAATTGATCATGATTTGGCGAAAAATAAAGTTAATACATTAAAACGTAAAATAAAAGATTTAGGACCAGTCAATACACTAGCAATAGAAGAATATTCGAAGATTAGTGAAAGATATGAATTTTTAATTCATCAGCAGGAAGATCTATCAAAAGCAGAAACAACACTTTTAGAAATAATTGATGAAATGGACGGTGTTATGAAACAAGAATTTTTGAAAACCTTTAAAATTATTGAAAAGAATTTTGCTACTACTTTTAGAGAATTATTTAAAGGAGGTACTGCAAAACTTTATTTAACTGACCAAAATAATATTCTTGAAACAGGCATTGAAATCGAAGCTTGTCCTCCAGGTAAAACGTTAAAGAGCATAAGTTTACTATCTGGTGGTGAACGAACGTTTACAGCAATTAGTTTACTTTTTGCAATACTTAAGTCCCGTCCTGTACCATTTTGTATATTAGATGAAGTAGAAGCAGCTTTAGATGAAGTAAATGTTGAGGCATTTGGACAGTATATTAGGAAATTAAAAGAAAGAACACAGTTTATAGTAATTACTCATAAGAAAAAAACAATGGAATATGTGGATGTATTATATGGAATTACGATGCAAGAATCTGGTGTAAGTAAACTTGTTAGCGTCAAATTGGAAGACATTAAATAGAGGTGGTAAATTATGATTAAGGGGTTTACTTTGATAGAATTATTAGCAGTAATAGTAATACTTGCAATAATCGCTTTAATAGCAATACCTATAGTATTGAATATAATTGATAATGCAAGTAATGAAACTTATAAAAGAAGTATAGAACTATATGGAAAATCAATAGAACTTGCTATAGCAAGAAAAAGTTTAACGGAAGAAGTGCCTATAGGTTATTATACAACAGATGGTAATACGATTCAGAATGATTCTAAAAATTTTAAATTAGAAATAGAATATGATGGAGCAAGAGTTGATTGTAATATAATAAAAATAAATGAAGATGGAACAATTGCCCTAGATGATTGTGAAGTAAATAATAAAAAAATTTCCTATTCATATGGACAAGTATATACAAAACTTGAATATTTAGAGAGTACAAAATCCCAATATATTGATACTGGTATAAAAGTTTCATCAGACTTGAAATTTGAATCTGAATACGAAGCAACAAATTTTAACGATAGTCCATTATTTGGTGGAATACAAACTGGTCATTCTAAAAATTCAATATTTTTTGGATATTATCCAACTACTACATTCGCATGTTGGTATTCATTTAAATCAAATATAAATGCTCCTGGAGAATATCACATTTTAAATACTAAGTATAAATTGGTTATGTCAAAAGAAGGGCTTTATATAAATGATAATTTAGTGGAAAATGACTTTATAGACGAAGATTTTAATTTAAATGATTTACCAGGTAATATATCTTTATTTGCAAGCTATAATTGTGAATTAAATAAAGTACACGTGTATGGAAGTTATAAAATATATTATTTTAAAATATATAAAGCTGACAAATTAATAAGAGATTTTATTCCAGTATTAGATAAAGATAATAAACCTGCTATGTATGATAAGGTAGGGAAGAAACTTTATTATAATAAAGGTAGCGGAAATTTTAAATACGAATAAATAATAGGAAGTGATTTAGTGAATTATTTATTATATGGTAGCGAAAATTACTTGATAGAAAAAGAATTAAAAAATATAATAAATAAATTAAATATTGAGGAAATTAATATTTCTAAATATGATTTAGAGGAAAATACTATAAAAGAAATATTAGAAAACGCTAATACAATATCACTTTTTTCAAATAATAAATTAATTATAGTAGACAATGCTTTTATATTTAGTTGAATACAAAAAAAATAGATGATTTAAATCCTTTAGAAGAATACTTAAAAATGAAAATATAGACAGTGTTAAAAAAATTGTAAAATTAATAAAAGAAAAAGGTATTGTAAAAGAATTTAACCCATTAAAGAATATAAATAGTACTGTTGAAAAAATGTTTGATAACTATAAAATAGAATATGCTACAATTAACGCTCTAATAAATAAAGTTGGAAATGAATTTTATTATAATGGAGGAAATGGAAATTTTGAATATGCAACTAATGATGTTTAAAATGATAATTATATTAAGAAATATTTTATCTATAGTATAGTAAACATCGAACTACTATTGAATAGGTTAAAATTTTAATATATCATGTTATACATAGAAGTTATTTGAGGAGAGATGTTAAATGGAGGATCATTACGGATATATAAAATTTAGAGTATCGGGTTTTACATTAATAGAACTTTTGGCAGTAATTGTAATACTTGCAATAATTGCTTTAATAGCAATGCCTATAGTATTGAATATAATAAACAGTTCAAAAGAAAATGCAATAAAAAGAAGTAAAGATTTATATTTAAATGCGGTAGAGCAGGGAGTAGCAAGAAAGAATTTATCTGATGAATTTAACCCGAAAGAGTGTATAGTTCAACTAGACGGGAATTTAAAATGTCCCATAGGTTCTGATGTTATCGATTTAATAATAGAAACAACAGGTGAAAGGCCATGCAAAGGAAGCATTATATTTAAAAATGGAAAAATAGAAACAGAAACCATAGAATATTGTGATGATTCTTCACGTCCAAAATATACAGAACTTGAATATCTAGAAAGTACAGGTGAACAGTATATTGATACTGGATATATTGTTAATATTGATAACTATGCTAAAATAAGATTTATAGTGGACACTACTATTTTTCCCACTTCCAGTTATGCCTTTAATGGTATTGGCAATGCATCAATCAATGCTTTTCTTGTTGGAATAGTGCATAATGATATTAGATATGGGGTAGGCAGTGAAGTATCAACGTATATAAATTACAGCAATAATCGTGCTATTTTCGATTTAGATGTTAAAAATAATAAATATACGGTTTTTGATACTGTAACAGAGGAATATCTTGTAAATCTGAATACTTTAGTAATCAATAAGCCTGGATTTGATAAAACTCAATCTTCTTTGATTTTATTTGGATATTTGAGAGCTTCTCACCCAACAGGGGAATATAGAAGATTGCATAAAGCACAAATATATGGATGTAAAATATATGAGGATGATAGATTAGTAAGAGATTTCATCCCAATACTAGATAATAAAGGTATACCTTGTATGTATGATAAAGTTGAAGGTAAATTTTATTATAATAGTGGTACGGGAGCTTTTCTTTATAATTAAAAAGGAAGTGATATAGTGAATTATTTATTATATGGCAAAGAAAATTATTTAATAGAAAATGAAATTAAAAATATAATAAATAAATTAGATATTGAAGAAATTAATATTTCTAAATATGATTTAGAGGAAAATACTATAAAAGAAATATTAGAAGATGCTAATACAATATCACTTTTTTCAAATAATAAATTAATTATAGTAGACAATGCTTTTATATTTAGTAGAATACAAAAAAAAATAGATGATTTAAATCTTTTAGAAGAATATTTAAAAACGAAAAATGAAAATACTAATATTATATTTATAAATAAAAATGAAAATATAGACAGTGTTAAAAAAATTGTAAAATTAATAAAAGAAAAGGGTGTTGTAAAAGAATTTAACCCATTAAAGAATATAAATAGTACTGTTGAAAAAATGTTTGATAACTATAAAATAGACTATGCCACAATTAACGCTCTAATAAATAAAGTTGGAAATGATTTAGAATTAATCTATAGTGAGGTAGAAAAGTTAAAACTTTATAAGTTTACTGAAAAAGAGATAACTATAAAGGATATAGAAGATGTGGTATCTGAAAATATAAATGTAGATATATTTAAATTTGTAGATGACATAATAAATAAAAATAAAAAAAGTGCAATTAAGACGTATAGAGAATTACTTAAATTAAAAGAAGAACCTATAAAGATAATTGCATTATTGGCTAGTAAATTTAGACTTATGTATCAAGCTAGTAAATTAATAAAAAAGGGATATACGGAAGATTCAATTTCTGAAATACTAAAAGTTCACAAATATCCTGTTCATTTGGCAATTATTTCAGGTTACAAATATAATCCAACAATTCTTTTAAAATACTTAAAAGATCTTGCAGAATTGGATATATGTATAAAAACAGGAGAAAAAAACAAAGAACTTGCATTAGAATTGTTTATACTTAGTTTATAGGAGAAGTTATGGAAAACAAATTTATTGAAACTGTTAAAATGATAAAATTTAAAATAATTAATAAAAATTTTTTTTCAAATAAAAATAAACTAATATTACATAAAAACGGGAAATATGATAATATAACAGTTATATTATCACCGCATCTTGTAAAAGCTAAACAGGTTAAAGACATCGAATTTTTATGTAATAAAGTTGAATATTTTTTAAAAGTGTTAGAGCAAAACTGTAGGGGATTTAATCCTAAAATATTTGAGAAAAATTTTAAAAATATATTATTTAATCTTTCAGAATTACAGGATAAAAAAAGCACTAAATATAATGGTTTTGTACGATGGAAGCATTCAGGACATTGGACTGTAGACGAATTTATGCTAAAATCTTATAAGCCGGTTTTTCATGAACTGTTACATATGGCATTGTCAAAAGGCCCTTGTCATAGAAAATACGAGTTTTATAATGAAGGATATACTCAATTGCTTGAACATAGATATTTTAATTTTAGTGGGAATTCTTATGCATTCGAAGAGGCTGTTTTATCTAATATTGAATTATTAATAGGTAAAGATTATATGGAAAAGCAAGCATTCGCAGGAAATTTGATTAATACAATAGATGGTTTATTAGCTTATACTAGCCAAAAAAATGTAGAATTATTAGTATATAATATGAATATAGTATACACTATAGAAAACCATAAAAACATTTTAAATCATAAAGATGAGATGCAACAGGCACTTGATATTGTGTTTAATATTTTGTTTAATTGTCTAAAAGAAAAGATGAATGAAATGAGTAGTTTGTCTGATAAAATGGAATTATTTTATTCATTTAATGTTGGAAGTATAGATTATAAATTTTTAAAATCAAATCAGGTTTTAAGTTTTAAATTAGGTGATAGGAAAAAATATATTTGTGAATTAAAAGACACTATTCTAAAAAATAGCAAAGATCAAAAAAATAAACAGTGAATTATTATGATTCACTGTTTTTTAAATAATCATTTAATGTTTTAGATAATGCAAGATTTCCTTTATTAGATAAGTGTATTCCATCTATAAGTATATAATCATTGTTTAATTTTAATTGTTTATAAAAATCTATAATATAAACGTTATTATAATTTAAATTGATTAATTCATTAGTTGTTTCATTAGTAGATAATATGTAAATTTGGTAATTCTTACATAACTCTATTAATTTACTATATTGTTCAATACTTAAATTTGATGTATTATCAAAAGCAAAAACAATTTTTTCAGTCAATGTATTATTATTAATCTCAGCTTCCAATTCAGTTTTTATTTTTTCATAATTAAATTCTTTATTTATATTGTAAATAGAATCATTAAATTCATTTTTAACATAATCAAATAGGTTCAACATAAGATCATTACCATAAAAACTGATTTTTCTTTTTAAATATTCATCGTGTTCTCTTATCTTTTTTTCCTTTTCTTCTTTATATCTTTTTAAATATAAGTCATATATACTGTCATAAATTGCATTTGTATATGCTTTTCTTCCACTTGGAGTTAAATGAATACCGTCAGCATAAAAATATTCAGGATGATCATTTGAAATATTTTTCCAATCTATTATATGAACTTTTTCGTATTTTGAAGCAAAATTTGATAAGTTTTCATTTACATTATTATCATTTGTTACATTTACCCAAAATACATCTCTATCCTGGCAAGTTTTAATAATTTTTTCCTTGCATTCAAAAGAGCAATCCCCATTAGCCCCAAGATTAAGAATGACTACATCACCAAGAGCATTTTTATTTTTTAAATCTAATAATATATCGTTAACTATCCAAGCTGTACGAGAAATTTGTGCATCAAAATATCCGTTTGGGAATTGTTCGTATAAATTTTCAACTGCACCAAGCATAACTGAATCACCAACACCAACCACAGATAAATTTGTGATAATTTCTCTTAATTGTTCTTCGTCTAAATCATAACTACTTAACTCTTTTTTAAAAACTTCTTCGTCATGTTTTAATTTATCATTATATTCTTTTTGCTTTTCTTCTATTATTTTTTGATTTTGTGATAGTTGCTCTTCTAATTTTTTCATTTCATTGGTATAATCTTTAGCATTTATGTAAATATATATTCCATAAAAAGATATAGATAGTACAATTAAATATAAAATTCGTCTAATTACTATATATTTTGTGTTTCTTTTAGTAATAGAATGTAGTAAATATGATATAAAAAATACTGAAATAAACACAACAATAATATTTATAAATAAACTTAATTTTAAATATTGAAGGATGAATATTATTGGGTATTGTACTAAATATACTTCATAACTGATATTAGACAAAAATTTAATAATTTTATCTAAGGCATTCAAATTTTTGTTTTTATTATAAATCGAATAATCAATTAATCTACAAGTTATTAAAGTTGTTAAAATCATACTTATAGGCATAAATATTGATTTTGAATTAACAAAGATAAATAAGCAAATTAATAGTAGAATGTATGTATAAAATATTGTATTATTATATTTTTTGTGACGTTTTAAAGAACTTATTATTTTTTGTTTGTAATATAGATGGATAAATCCGATTGAAATCCCAAATAATAATGAAAAAATTCTAGAAAATGTACTATAATAGGTTGTCATAATATTAGTTGTCAAATAGCTAACATAAAAATAAATAAATCCTATTATAGAGAATATTGTAGAAACTAAACAAGGAATTAATTTATTAAATTTATCTTTAATTTTAGAAAATAAAATAAAGATAAATGGAAAAATTATATCAAATTGTAGTAAAATTGCAATATACCATAGATGCATAAATGGTGAATTTATGTGTCTAGCAAAATAATCTAAATTAGCAGTTAATTGCCAAAAATTATTGTATCCGAATAAAACAGATTTTGTTTCTGGTTTTAAATTTAGCCATGAAATATTTGGAAAAAATGATACTACGGCAATAGTTATAAATGTAACTATTAACAGTGGTAAATAAATTCTAGAAAATAGTTTTGAATAATATTTTTTAAAAGAAAAATCTTTATTTTTTGCTAATGATATAACAGATAGATATCCACTTAATGTAAAAAATATACAAACAGCTAAATATCCGCCTTTTAATATATTCAAGTGATATAATAAAACAGCAAATAAAGCTAAAACTCTTACGTAATCCAAATATTTATAATATTTTTTACTTCTTTTCATAAACAACCTCTTAATCTATTATTTCTTTTATTTTGTCATTTATTCCTTTTAAAACCATTTCATTTTTATTATCTTGAGGTATATAGTATCTTTTTCCTTTTAGATTATCAGGTAAATATTGTTGTTTAACAATATGATTTTTATAATTATGGGCGTATTTATAATCGGGTGATGTTGTTTTTATGTTGTTAGGTACATTCCCAGTATTACCACGTCTAATATCATTCAATGCCTCATCTATAGCAATAATAGCACTATTAGATTTTGGCGATAATGCCATTTCAATAACTGTTTTGGCAAGTGGAATACGGGCTTCAGGTAGTCCAAGACGTTCACAGGCATTAATACATGCTTCTACTTTTAATGCAATATTAGGATTAGCTAAACCAATATCTTCATATGCTATAACACTCATTCTTCTAAATATTATATCTAAATCTCCCGCTTCAATTAATCTAGCGAGGTAGTGAAGCGCTGCATCAACATTAGAACCTCTAATACTTTTTTGAAAAGCACTTATAACATCATAATACCCATCTTCATTTTTATCGTGAAAAAAATTTGGTTTATTACTAATATTTTTTAACTCATTTATAGTTATTTTTTTGTTAGTAGAATAATATGCAACCTCAAGCAAATTATATGCATATCTTAAATCACCACTTGACGTATTAGCAATATACTCAATACAATCTTTGTCTATTTTTGCATCTTTTAATTCTTGTTTTACCGCTTTATTTAAAGCAGTTTTAATATCACTACTAGTTAATTCTTTTAATTCAAATATTTGACATCTAGATCGTATGGCTGGGTTAATAGAATGATATGGATTTGAAGTGGTCATACCTATTAATATGATTAATCCACTTTCTAAATATGGTAAAAGTAGATCTTGTTTATCTTTATTTAAACGATGTATTTCATCCATGATAACTACCAATTCATTATACATTTTCGCTTCTTCAATAATTACATCAAAATCTTTTTTGTTATTTATCACTGCATTAAGCATTCTATATTTTAATCCTAACTCTTCAGCAATCGCTACAGCTATTGTTGTTTTTCCAATACCGGGTTTCCCATATAAAATCATTGAAAAAAGTTTCTTGTTTTTTATTAAGTTACTTAATATTTTATTTTTACCTATTAAATGTGTTTGACCAATAACATCCTCTAATTTTTTAGGTCTTAACTTGATTGCTAAAGGTTCCATAATATCACCTAACATTATTTTACCACATATCAAAAAAAAGTGATATAATAATAATGGTGATGATATACGAGTTTTCATTAATATTGTAAATAATTTAAAAATATATGTATTTATAAGATTAAAATAATTAATGATATTATTTTGATATAAATAAATTTTTAGTAATTTATATCAGGTTAAAACATTACTACAATTAAATATAATAATATAAAAGTTAAAATTGAATACGATTGTATATAAAAAAATAAGTTTGGAAAAGGGTAAAAAGATGAATAATATAGATGAATTGATAGAAGAATTTTTAAGATATTTACTTATAGATAAAGGTTATAGTAATAATACTATTTCCTCATATAAAGAAGATTTAGAAAAATTTTTAAAATTTAATAAATCCAAAGATATAAATGAAATAAATAATAATGATTTAAAGGAATATGTTAAATATTTAAATGATGAAAATTTAAATGAAAAATCAATATCTAGAAATATATCTTGTTTAAAAAGTTTTTATAAATTTTTAGTCGTAGAAAAATACGTAAATAATAATCCAAGCGATAGTGTAATAATGCCAAAATTAAAAAGAAGTTTACCTAAAACACTTACTGAAAATGAAGTAATTGATTTACTTGACATAAAGCTAACTGATACTTTTAGTTATAGAAACAAAGCAATGCTTGAATTATTATATGCAACTGGTCTTCGTGTAAGTGAACTTGTTAACTTAAAACTGCAAGATGTAGATTTAAATGATGATATAGTTAGGACATTTGGTAAAGGAAATAAAGAACGGATTATTCCATTTGGTGACTATGCAAAAAAATACTTAGAAAAATATATTTATGAATATAGAAGTTTGATGTTAAAAGATAAAATTTGTGAATATTTATTTTTGAATAATCATGGCAATAAAATGACTAGGCAAGGCTTCTTTAAAATAATAAAAAAAATTGCAAAAGAGAAGGGAATTGAAAAAGATTTATCGCCACATACACTCAGACACTCCTTTGCCAGCCATTTACTCAAATACGGTGCAGATTTGAGAACAATACAAGAATTACTAGGGCATTCAGATATTTCGACAACACAGATATATACTCATATTACAAACGAACAATTAAAGAAAAATTACAAAGATTTCCATCCCCATGGAAATTAATCTAGATTTATATAATTTTATTTGGTAAAATGAATATAGTAGGTGATATGGTGAATAAATATTGTATGATAGAAGTTGCTTTTGGTAATAAAAAGGAATTAAAAACTACTATTAATATACTTTTAAATAGACACTTGGCTAGTGGATGTCAAACTGTTAAAAGTAAAAGTATATGGAATTGGAAGAAAAAAAGAGAACAATCTTTAGAATACTTGTTATTTATAAAAACTAAAAAATCGCTAACTTCTGAAGTATATAATGTTGTAAAAAGTATACATAGTTACGAATGTTTTGAATTTGCAGTATTTAGTTTGGAAAGCAATAATAATGAATATTTAGAATGGATAAAAAATGAAACAATATGATGGAATAGGAAGGTAATAACATGAAATTTAATAGAATATTTTTGATAGTTTTAGATTCTCTTGGAGTAGGAGAGGCTATAGATGCTAAAAATTTTGATGATGTGGGAGCTAATACATTTGGACATATAGTTGAATATAATCCAATTGATTATCCTAACTTAGAAAAAATGGGATTGTTGAATCTTGTTGGTAAAAATTTTAAATATGTTGATTCTTACTATACAAAAGCCCATCCAAAAGCTAATGGAAAAGATACTTTAACTGGACATCTTGAAATTATGGGAATACGTACATTAATTCCGTTTAGAACATTTACTAAAAATGGATTCCCTAGAGAATTAATTGATGAACTTGAAAAAAGAACTGGAAGAAAAATAATTGGAAATTGCAATGCTTCTGGTACTGAAATTATAGAAAGACTAGGGGAGGAACAAATAAAAACAGGAGCCCTTATTGTATATACATCAGCAGATTCTGTGTTGCAAATTGCTGCACATGAAGATGTAATTCCACTAAATGAATTATATGAAGACTGTAAGATTGCTCGTGAACTTACTTTAAAAGATGAGTGGAAAGTGGGAAGAATAATAGCAAGGCCATATGTCGGGACGAAGGGTAATTTTGTACGTACACCAAATAGACACGACTATGCATTAAATCCTTCAAGTGATACAGTACTAGATAACCTAAAAAATAATGGATTTGATGTCATATCTATAGGTAAAATAGCCGATATATTTAATAATTGTGGTATTACTAAAAGTACTAAAACTAAAGATAATCTAGATGGAATAATTAAAATAATTGAAACGGAAAAGGAAAAGTTTAAAGGATTATGTTTTGCTAACTTAAACGATTTCGATTCAAAATATGGTCATAGAAGAAATATAAAAGGTTATGCGGAAGCCATAAAGGAGTTTGATAATTATATACCAGTTATAAAAGATAATTTAAATAATGATGATTTACTAATTATAGTAGCTGATCACGGTAACGATCCATCCTATAAGGGAACTGACCATACAAGAGAAAATGTCCCTGTACTTATTTATTCAAAAATGTTTAAAGATGTTAAACATTTAAAAGAATTAGATTGTTTTTCAGATATAGGAGCAACTATAGCCGATAATTTTAACATTAAAATGCCTGACGTTGGGAAAAGTTTTTTAAGTAAATTAAAATAATGAATTATGATAAATTTTTAAAAGAATTATATTCATTAGAAGATTTAAAGTATAAAGCATTTCAGTCTAAAATTATACTATCTAATGATTTAATAGGCGTTAGAACTTCTCATTTGAAAAAAATTGCTAAGAGAATATCAAAAGAAAATTATTTGGAATTTTTTAGGTTAAATAGGCATAAATTATATGAAGAAAATTTGATACATGGATTGGTTCTTGGATATTTGAAATTAGATTTTGATGAATTAAAACCATTACTTAATGATTTCTTTCCGTATATAAAAAATTGGGCAATTTGTGATTTAACTTGCAGTAATTTAAAAATATTTAAGATTAAAAATATAAAAGAGACTTGTTTTAGAGAAATTAAAAAATATATAAAAATGAAAAATCCATGGGTAAACAGATTTGGATATGTATTGTTATTAAATTATTTTGTAGAAGATAATTATATTGATAGAATATTTGAACTTTGTAATGATTATGAAAATGAATATTATGTTAAAATGAGCATTGCATGGCTTATTTCTGTTTGTTATATAAAATATAAAGAAAAAACTCTTGCGTATTTAAAAAGCTCTAATTTAGATAACTGGACATACAATAAAGCAATACAAAAAATAATTGAATCAAATAGGATAGGAAGTGATGAAAAATTAACACTAAAAAGGATGCGAAAAAAATAAAATATATGGTTATTTCTGATATACACGGCGATATTTATAATTTAAATAAGGCAATAACAATCTATTATAAAGAAGGGTGTAAAAGATTATTATTATTAGGTGATTTATTTAATTATGGTGTTGATTTACATAGAATTGATATAATTAATAGACTAAACTTAATGAAAGATGATATAATTGCCTGTATTGGAAATTGTGATGTAGATATAAGAAATATATTATTTGATATGCCTGATCAAAACGAAATCAAACTAAATAATAAAAAAATAATAATAACACATGGTCATTTAACTAATCGTAATGATTTATTAAAAATGAAAGCAGATATTATATTTATTGGTCATACACATATACCAATTATTGAAGAAATAGACAAAAAACTATTTATTAATCCTGGTTCTATTTCTAAAACACGAAGTAGCGATAATACTTTTGTTATTGTTGATGAAAAAAATATTACAATAAGAAATTTAAATAATGAAATTTTGCAAGAATATAAATTAAAATAATCTCTTACTTGTTTTAGATTTTAATTAAAAAGCATACAATTAAATGGTGATAAAATGTCAGGTAATATGTATGCTTTTTTATTTTCTACTATAGCTGGAATATCTACATTAATAGGTTTTTTATTTATATATATTAAGAATGACAGAAATAGTATGATTAGTTCGTCACTAGGGTTTGCTAGTGGAGTAATGCTTACAATTTCCATAATTGATTTGATACCTAATTCATTTTTACTGATTATAAAAAGTTATAATAATATATATACCTTATTTTTTATTTTAATTGGATTTTTGATTGGAATTATGCTTTCAAGTATAATTGATAAAAGAGTAGGGGAACACTCTAAAAATGGTTTAAAATTATATAAATTAGGTATAATTACTATGCTTGTAATAATGTTACATAATATACCTGAAGGTATAGTAACATTTATTACAACAACAAATAATATGAAATTAGGATTAATTTTGACTATCGCTATTGCATTACATAATATACCCGAAGGAATATCAATAAGTATTCCTATATATTATTCAACAAACAGTAAATTAAAATCATTTTTATATACTTTTATATCTGGTATGTCCGAACCTTTAGGTGCCTTAATATCATATTTATTTCTATCTAAGTTTATTAACGATGTAATATTGGGGTTAATTTATGCGATTATCGCAGGAATGATGATTAATATAGCAATTAATGAATTATATAAAGAAGCTGCTGATTATAATAAAAAAAACACAGTAATTTATTTTATAGTGGGATCGATGATAATGATTTTAAATCACATATTACTTGGATAAGATAATCAAATAAAAAAGAGACAACAATAGTCTCTTTTGTGGGTTATTTACAATCTATATCAGAACTTGATTTAGAATTGTTTGATTTAGAACTAGAAGAAGTAGTATTAGCATGTTTATTCATACTATTACTTTTATTCATATTAGTTTCTTTATTATTCTTTCTCATTTAAATCACCCAATAATATTATTACCTTGTATTAAAAATATATACATGATATTTAAGAATATTAATATAAAGAGTTAGTTTTTATAGAAGTTAACATAATATATATTATCGGATATTATTTTCAATCACTAATATGTATAAAGAATAAACAGTATTTACAAATAAAATATTAATTATGAATTTCACATTTCTATTAATAAATTTCTATTAATATAAATTTTCTATTAAAAAATTTTTTTAAAAAATATTTTTATAATTCGCTTGTTTAATACATTATAAATAATTAAAAATTATTATTAAAATATTAGAAGTTTTATTATAATCAATCGATAAATTAACATAATTATAAATCTATAATAAATAGTAACGTATTAATAGGGTCCCTATCCCCTATTAATATATAATATAGTAGGGGAAAATAATCAAAAAAATATCTTAAACATAAAAATCCCATTCCTTTTACTAAGAAATAGGATTTTTATTTATTCTTCATCAATTTTTTTGAATGCAGTTTTCCTAGATTCAATTTCAGCCATTTTTTCTAGTATAGCACTAGCATTTTCATCCGTCATTTCTGTATATCCAAGTTCTTTTAAAGCTTGTGATTTAATATTATTTAATTCCATAGTACGACTTAATTTTTCTTCCATTTTTTGTTCAATTTGGTTTACGAACCTTCTATGAGATTCCGCTAATTTGCTTTTAGAAGCTTTTCCACTTCTATAAAGTACCATAGCAGAAAACATAACACTTTCAAATATGAATTGAGAATCTTCTTCAAAAACAAATTCCATTGGTTTTTCAAATCCTGTTTCTTTTGCAACATATGCAAGAATATATTTTAACTCTTTAGTATTATTCATAGCTTGAAGATAATGATAAAAATAATTAACAATATTCAATCCATCTGTACTATCATCTTCTAAATATTCTTTAATTAATTCCATAATCCCTGTAAATAATTCTTGATGTTCAGGTTTAATATCATTTAAAATACTACTTTCTATATTATTATTTTGTTTTTTGCTTTCACATAAATTATTTAATTTCAATTCAACATTATTAATATAATCAGTATCTACTTTTATTTTTTCTATGTCTTCTGGTTTCTTAACACCTAATAAGTTTAAAAGCAATACCCTTTTATCTTTTGGCCATTTATTAATATCATCTAATTCTAAGTAATTATATATCATTTGTCTTGAAACACCTAAAAATTTTGCTAATTTAACTTTTGATATTCCAAGTTCGTGCAATATATCTGATAACTTAATGTTCATTATCTACCCTCCTAATATTAATTTTATCACAATATTTACATTTGTCAAGTGTAAAGTATGTAAAATATTAAGGAGCATATACGATAATTATATTATTTTTATTATTAGTTTTAATAAACGTGGGCAAATAAATACCTCATATAAGCTTGTTATTGATATTAAAATAGTAAATATTATTGCTGTTTTTATATATTTATTAAAATAGTTTCTCATGTTAACTTCTTTTTTCTTAATTATATTTTTAATCATATTAAATGATAATTTCAAAGTATATGCGGTAAGAATTGAAATAAATAATATATTTAATATCATATGAGGAAAAATATATACAATGCTTAATAAAAAGCCTTTTAATTTAAGTGTTAATATAAATGACGATAAGCTGAATCCTATTATAAACGATTTATAGAATAAGATTATTATATTTATAGGTACCAAAAAATAAGTGAAACCTATTATTAAAATTAAAATTATTGTTAAATAATTGGAAATTAAAGTGTTTTTTAATGTATCTATATAATTAAAATTGTTACTTTTGAATACATCTACGAATGAATTAATATATTCAACAACTATTGTTTTATCTGAGCTATTCAATATTACTATAAATAAGGATCCTGTTATTATACCTAATAAAACTAGTACTAAGCAAAAAAATACGTATTTTTTATCAAATTTTATATTATTTAATAGTTTGTCCAATATTTTTTTCATTATATCACCTATTTAATATTATTATACAAATACATTTTTATTCCAATTTTATTAAAAATATATTATAATAATCTTGAGGTGTTTTGAATGAGTGATAAAGTACAAAAAATAGTAATAATTTTAGTAATACTTGCTATGGTTGCATCTGGTATACTTGCCATATTTGCTTAAAAAACAACTATTTATTTTTAGTTGTTTTTTCATTTTTTAATAAATCTCTTATTTCTTCTAAAAGTATTACCTCGTTACTTTTTGGAGGTAAAGCTGGTTTTTCTTCTTTCTTGTGAATTATTTTGTTAAATGTTCTTATAACTATAAATATACAAAATGCAACTATTAAAAAATCAACTATATTTTGTATAAACATTCCATATTCTAATTTAGATTCTCCAATTTTTAATGTTAAATCAGTAAAATCTATACCACCAATTATAATTCCAACAATCGGCATAATAATATCGTCGACTAATGATGACACTATTTTGCTAAAAGCTCCACCAATAACAACACCTATAGCAAGGTCTACAACATTACCTTTAGAAATAAATTTCTTGAATTCTTTTAACATATTTTCCTCCTAGGAAAAATTATACCACATTAATACATTTTTTTCTATAAATTCACGTGTAACTTAATTTTTTTATTGTTTTATAACTTTTTCTTGATAAACTCCCCTATTCTTCTAAATTAATATTTATTGTGTTAAAAATTAAAAATGAAATTTACAAAATTGATAAATTATTAAATAAAATATAAAATTTTAATATAACTTCATAAAAAATTAATTCTAATCATACATTTGGTATTTTTTTCTTTCTATAATTTAATTAAATTATTTCATAATATAAATGTAGTCTATGAGAAGGAGTTGTTTTTATGTTTTTTAAAAAATTAAAAAATCAAACTCTTATTTTTCTTCTAACCCTTTTTATTATTCCACAAACTATTTTAGCTTATTCTGATAAAATAATTGCGAGTGGAGAAACTGTTGGTATTAGACTTAATACTAACGGTATTCTCATAGTAGGATCTTATGATATAAATGGCCATAATACGCTAAAAGAAGCTGGATTAAAATCAGGAGATATAATAAATAAAATAAATAATAGTGAAGTTAATACAGTAGAAGAGATGGTCAATATAATTAATACCTGTAATTGTAATAGTTTAAACTTATCTTATATAAGGGACAAAAAAACAAATAATACAACTCTTTCTTTATATAATGATAATGGAGTACTTAAAACAGGACTATACGTTAAAGATTCTATTTCGGGTGTTGGTACGCTTACATTTATAGACCCAGAAACTAAATTATTTGGAGTATTGGGGCATGAAATTGCAGATGCTACTACAGGAGATATAATTGATATTAAAGATGGTACTATATTTGATTCTAAAATTACTAGTATTAATCCTAGTGATAGAGGCAAACCTGGCGAGAAAAATGCAGTGCTTTACAGTGATAAGGTAACAGGAAAAGTTATAGAAAACACCAATAAAGGACTATTTGGTAATTATACAAGTGATATAAATACATCTAATACTTATAAAGTCGCCAATATAGATGATATTAAAATAGGAGATGCCACAATCCTGACTGTTTTAGACGGTGTTGAAGTTGGAGAGTTTGCTATTAAAATAACATCTATAAATGAAACTAAGGATAAACTTAAAAATATACAGTTTGAAATAACCGATAAAAATTTACTTGAAAAAACTAATGGGATAGTTCAAGGAATGAGTGGAAGCCCTATAATACAAGGAGACTATATCATTGGTGCAGTTACACACGTAGTGGTAGATGATCCACATAAGGGTTATGGGATATTAATTACAAATATGTTAGAAGAAGCAGAAAACTAGGAAATTTCCTAGTTTTAATTTTATATTAGTAAAATATAAGACTATTATATTAACTACTCACTATTAAAATATATTTGATGATTATTCTATTTCAAAATTTTCTAAAGTACCATTTTCAGTAACTATTTTATTTACTTGTTCTTCAACATTTTTAAGTTTTTCATCACATTCTTTTACAAGTTTCATTGCACTTGTGTATTTTTCTATTGATGAATCTAAATCTATTTCACCAGATTCAAGTTCATTTACAATAGTTTCTAAATCATTTAATTTTTCTTCAAATGTTTTTTCTTTATTCATTTTTATTCTCCTTTACTTTATTAACAGTAGCCAAAATCTCTCCATTGTATAATTTAATGGTTAAATTATCTTTAATTTTAACATTATTAATTTCACTTAAAACTTTACCATCTTTCATTGTTAATGAATATCCCCTTTTTAAAACCCCTAAGGGATTAATAAGTTCTAACTTGTCTATTAAACTTGAAAGTTTAGTTTGTTTATATTTATATAAAAAATTTGGATTATTTAGTATAAAACTTTTTTTTATAATCTCTAATTTATGAGTGGCATTTTCAACTTTTTTTATTAATATCTTATTTAAATTATCTAATAATATATCTAATTTTTGCTTTTTATTTTCATACATTATTAAAGGATTTTTTATTGCATAAGAACTTTTTATAGAATCAAGTACTAATTTTTTATAATTTAAATTTTTATTAATAGCTTCATTTAATCTAATATTTAAATTTTTAATTACATTAACTAAATCAGATATGTTGGGTACAGCCATTTCAGCAGCTCCTGTTGGTGTAGGTGCCCTTAAATCTGCTACATAATCAGCAATTGTAAAATCTATTTCATGACCTACAGCGCTTATTATAGGTATATTACAATCAAATATAGCACGTGCAACTATCTCTTCATTAAATGGCCATAAATCTTCGATAGATCCCCCTCCTCTACCTACTATAAGTACATCCAGGTTATAGTTTTCTGCTAACTTAATATTTTTTACTATATCCTCTTTAGCATTATCTCCTTGTACAAGAGATGGAAAAAGTATTATTTCGCATATGGGAAACCTTCTTTTAATAGTAGATATTATATCTTTGATTGCTGCTCCAGTTGATGCCGTAACAACACCTACTCTATTAGGTATTTTAGGTATTTGCTTTTTATGTTTAGAATCGAATAAGCCTTCTTGAGATAATTTTTTCTTCAACTCTTCAAACGCAATATAAAGATTGCCAATACCATCTTCTAACATTTCATCTACATATATCTGATATCCGCCCGTTGCTTCATATACGCTAATCCTACCAGTTACAAGTACTTTTGATCCGTCTTGAGGCTTAAATAATAATTTTTTTGCACTGCTTGAGAACATTATTGCATTTATTTTACTAGTTTCATCTTTAAGCGAAAAATAAATATGTCCAGTTGTATGATATTTAATATTAGATATTTCTCCTTTTAAAAATACCATTTTAAGATTGTCATCGTTATCAAATTTTGCTTTTAAATAACGTGTAACTGCAGATACACTTAAATACTTATCGTTCATTTTTATCTACCTTACTCTTATATATTTTATCAAGTACACCGTTAATCATATTTTTTACATCATCATCGCTATAAAGTTTAGCAAGTTCTAATGCCTCGTTTATAACAACTATATCAGGAGTATTTGTATATATTAGTTCGTATATAGCCATTCTAAGTATTGCTTGATCAGTATTACCTAATCTATCTATTGTCCACTTATTTAAATATTTATTTGCCAATGCGTCTAATTCTTCCTTTTTTGTTATGACTCCATAAACTGTATCCTTAACAAATTCGTTATCAATAGGATTAATATCTCTAATAATATCATCTATATTATATTTAATTTTATTTAATGTATATACATTTATTTGATAAAGAATAGTCATAATATTCTTTCTAAGTTCTGAACGTGTTAATTGTTCCATGAAATCACCCTATATCCATTGTAACACAAAATATAAAAAAAATATATAAATCAAATAATATATTTTTCTCCATTACCCTTATATAATTTAACCAAAATTGCTATATTTAAATATAATAGCAACGCTATAAAACATATCCAACCTAATATAGGTATAATTACAAGTATAAGCCATATATAAGGCGATAAATAATATTCCTTACCTTTTACATCTAATTTATATGCAGTTTTAGAAATAATATCAATATTTAATACAGTAATCATTGTAGGAAACGGAATTATAAGTATTAAACCTATTACCCATGTAAACCAGTTTGTATACCACGCATTTTTATCATAAACATTCAGTAAAGCTCCTAATACTATAGTTGAAGTACCACCTGAAAATAATAATAATAGTAACCAAATCCACCAATTTTCTCTTTTTAATATATACATATTATCACCATCATCATTATATCACTTTTATTTCTCTTCAACAAGATTTGATAAAAATTTAAATGTACTTGTTACACCACTTTCAATAATGTTACTTATTCCATCAGATAATTTACTAGCAATTTTAGATAATTTGTTGTTATAATTTTTATTTTGTACAACTAAATATTCATCTATATCAATTTTTTTACCATTTGCAACATCATTTTCAAATTTCTTTATTTGTTCTTCTGTTAGAACTGCTTTTTTGTGATTTTGATATTCATAATATCCAGTTACTTCTGAAAAATATACTACTAGAAAACTCATAAATAATATTGTAAATATTATGTTAAATAATTTATTACCTTTCTTTTTTTTCATCTAAATATTCTCCTATTACTTCTGAAAGTAAATCTAACGTATTGTTTACTTCTTCTATATTATTTTCATTTCCACCTACTTCTATCAATATTACATTATTAGATAAATCCTGATTATAAACGCCATTAACGCCATATCCTTCTTTTTTCATAATACCTCGAGTAAGGGATGGATATTTATTTAATATTATATTATTTAATTTTGTTGCTATTTCTAAATTATTTTCGTATGTTGAATATTCAAGTCCGATAACAAATAATATTTTGGCGCAATCCTTTCCATTAATATTTGTGTATGTGACATCATGAGAGGCTGCATCTCTATGCAAATCTATAAATAAATTTATAGAACTATATTTATTTATTACACTTTCTAAAAAGTGCCTACTGGCAATATAACTTCCAGAATGATCCAAATTATTCTTTTTCATATACTCTAAAATATCATTTTCTTCTACTAATGTGTTAATACCTTTATTTTCCAATTTATCTTTAAGCATGTTAGCGGCCATGAGAACATCAGGTGTTATATTATATTCTTCTAAATATTTATATGAATAAGTTTCTCCTTGATGTGAATTATAAATGTATATTATTGGTAAATTATTTTTTTCATAGAAAAAATCTATCTCTTCTTCGTTTTTCGATACTCTATCATCGTTTGAATATTTTAATTGAGATTTTAAAAAATATATTGGTGAATTGAAAACATTTTCGTTTATATATAATAATAATTTATTAAAAATATTTGTATCATTATGGATGTAATTATTACTATTATTTAAAGTAGTATTAATAAATTTAGAATTAGATTCTATAATCTTTATTTTATTTAAATTAAATAGTGTAAAAGCGAAAACGAATATAAATATTAAACTTGAAATAAGTTTTTTTAAGCTTATTTTTTTCTTTTTTTTAAATCTTTTTCTCATAATATCACCAATTATAATATATAATAATCTGTAAATATTTTTTGTCGAAAAAAAAGAGAAACAATAAACGATTTTTTCGCCTACACTATTGTTTCTCGGTATTAGTTACCTAATACAGTTAATTATATTCAATATAATATTATATATGTTGACTTTTCAGTTAAATATGTTAAAATAATACTTTGGAGAAAGTAAAGGTGGATTCTATGAAGGATATAATAAAAAAATATTTAAGGGATTTTAAAATTGGAACTAAAAAAATGTTTAAAGAATTTTTTAATAAAAAAACAATAATAAATCAATTGGCCAATATGTTAACTTTTACTAGATTAATAATACCTTTTATAACGTTAATCCTATCTATAGCAGCTATTATAACTTCATTATTACCACTATTTGTTGCTTCGGGAATAATCGCTGGAATGGGCGCATTAACAGATTATTTTGATGGCAAAATTTCTAGAAGTACTAAAACCACAAGTGAATATGGAAAAATGCTTGATCAATTATCAGATAAATTTTTTACTGGAATTATTAGTATTAATTTATTATTTTTGAACCCTAATTATGTTTTTATATTAATTGGTGAGCTAATTATTTCATCCATAAATATGATATTTAAATTAAAATATAAAGAATTAAGTATTAATAGTACAATGATAGGAAAAGTTAAACAATGGCCATTAAACCTATCTTTAATTATTGGATATCTTTCAACGATAAATAATTTTTCCTTTGCTATTTCAAATATTTCTATAATTATAACATTTTTATTTCAACTAATGACTGCTGGTAGCTACATAAATAATAATAAAAATGAAATAAAAAAAATAAATAATACAAAAAAAAGCATTAATGTCAATATTGATACAGATAAAAATGATGAGTTAGTCAATGTTAAAAATTATGACAATACTATTAATATAAATAATAATTTAGAAATTCAGAAAAAAATTACAATAAAAGAACAATATCAAAAATTAAGGGATGTTCTAAATCTCATAGTCGATAATAAAACAAATGAAGAAATAATTGATATTAAACAAAAAAAGAAGAAATGATTAAATAATCATTTCTTTTAACTTGCTAATATATTGCCGATAAATTCAGCTATATTATAAAGAGAATCTTTAATAAAATAAAATTTATCTTTAAAAAATATATTTTTACCATTAGTATTGTCAACTTTAATTATATAACCATTTTTATAATCTATACTGGTTATTTTAACATTATATCTATTATATTTATTTATTATGAACTCTTTATCTATTTCGTTTGTACTATATATATATATTTCTCCATTATTCAAATATATACTATCTTTTATAAAATATTTATAGTAATCAATCATTTCATTCATATTACAAATCAAAATATTTATAGATTTTTTATTTATATATTTCCTAAGCTTTTTAATATTTATAGATTTTTCTCGATTTATTATTTTTTTCTTGGATTTTTTGAATTCATTATTTTTTTTGTTAGAATTAATAGAAAATAAATTAACATACTGGTTTTTATCAAAAATATTTAATAATTTATCATCTAATCCTATTGCTAGTACATTACCCCTACATTTTTTTATTATTTCTTCTAATTTATTAAACATCTAACTCACCTACTATATCATTTATCACATAGCTTGCACAAAGTAATCCAGCAACTGATGGCACATAAGAATTAGAAGGTATCAATTTTTCAACTTTGACATGTGGTTTTTCATCGCTTGAAACTACCATTATCTTTCCTTTAATTCTCTCTTCTTTTACCATTTTTCTAACAATTTTGGCAATGGGATCATAGGAAGTTTTTCGTATATCAATTATTTTTAACTTAGATGGATCTATTTTATTGCCAGTACCCATACATGAAATAATTTTTATGTTTTTTATTTTACATATTCTAATTAACTCTAATTTTATACTAATAGTATCGCATGCATCAACTATATAATCGATGTCATCACAAAATAGTGATTTAATATTATCTAATGTTATAAAGTTTGTTATTTTTTTGACATTGCAATTAGGATTTATATTTAAAATTCTTTTTTCAATTTCATCAGTTTTATATTCTCCTATATTATTATGATAAGTCATTAATTGCCTATTTAAATTTGAAAGAGATATTCTGTCACCATCTACTATTGTTATTTTTTCTATACCACTTCTAACAAGAGCCTCAACTGCAAAACTGCCTACGCCTCCAAGTCCTAATACAAGAACATTTTTAGAATGTATTAATTCGATTTTATTTTCAAATAACAAATTCAATCTTTCAAATTGATCCATTTTTTCACCCATTTAATTATAACATTTTATAACATAAAAATAAAGATAAATACTATCTTTATTAATTATTATTTATCACTATATTTAAATATGGTTCTTTTAAAAATGTACTTTCACAATTTTCTCCATTATCACACTTTAGTGTATAATCATTATATGTTGTCTTTTTATTATATTTTCTGATCTCTTTTATTATTTCCGGAGTTAAAGTTATCACATATTTTGGTTCCTTAACTTTTCTAGTCTCATCACTTGGGATTACACCATAGCTATTTATTCTATTCGTTATATTCTCTGTTACTTTTTTATTAACATTTGAACATATTGTTGAGTCTTTTGAATGACTGAATTCCTGTAGCGCTAAAGACGCATCCTCTTCTGTTATCTTACCATCTCCATTGATATCATACATAGTTCTTTGCTCTTCATTTAATGAATTTACGTCAACTATACCTTGAGCTATTTGAAGTATTTCTATAGCAAATGTACTATCTATTCTTCTATTATATTCACACCAATTCGTTCCTACATTCCTTCCTGTTCCACTATATCCTGGGAATGGATTATATGTATCTATTACTCTAAATTCTAATTTTAAATCATACTCAGACGTTATTGGTTTATCACTGCTTGAACAACCATTTTCACATTCTAACAGCTCTCGGTTTAATTGAGAAGAGCATACTCCCTTGCTATCTTTATCACTTGATTTAAATATACTTCCGGTTGCAAAATCTACTTCAAATGGTATTTTGAATTGTCCTGTACCAGTTAATTTACTTATTACACCGTATCCTAAAAACTTACAATCATTACATATATTTTCACTATATTCTCCACTTCCATTATGTGCATATACCGGACTTAAATAAAATGGAATGGATTTATTTCCTGAATAAAAATTTGTTGATTCTTCATTTAATTCAAATTGTGTATTAGTTAACTTACTTAATGACACTAATTCATTATTTTTTAATACCTTAAGCGATTTGTTATTAAATTTTACATCGCTTACATAATTTTTAAAATCTGCATATATTTTTCCAGAATATCCTCCATATACAAAACACTGTTTTGTTAATACTCCTACTGTTGCAATTGCATCTTCTATATTTTGGACTTGTATTGGCATCTGTCCAGATTTTATATTAAACGGATTTAATTTAATTTTATCTGTTAAATCAAAAGTTGTTAGACAATATGCAATTTTACCACCCAAATCTATAGTTTCATTGTAACAAGCAACATTATCTTTATTGAATGTTTCAGATCCGTATTTTCCACTTAAACAAGATGTTTCTAAAGGTCTTGAACAAGCTTTTACTTTACAAGCTTCATATGAATTTGTTATTGTAAAATCAAGCAAATTATTAAATTTTGGATATTTTTCTTGATACAATTTTATCCTATTACTTATACTACTATCTATGTCAAAATCTGCCTCACATGCTGTTTTGTTTATTACTTTTATTGTAATTGTTTGACCAGATTTGATCTCAAAATGTATTTTTTCTGCATAATTTCCATTTGAATTATATTCTTGTACTACACCTGTAGCTATTTGATACTGTACTTCACTTGTTGAAGGTGCAGACGTTTCTATTAAATAATACCAACCAAGATCAAGATCAATTTCTTTAGTACCAGTTAAACTAAACTCTTCTTTCCCATCTACTTTTACACAATTTGTTCCATTAACATTCTTACATATTTTAAATTTTGCGGCTTTTCCCTGGATTAATTGGCCTGCTGCATTTACCTTATTTATTTTTGCTTTTCCTTTTTTTGGAGTTTCCTTAAAACCACTAATATCAGAAACTCTATATATTCCAAGTCCAGCACCTGAAAAAGCGTCTTTTGCATTATTAAATGCCACTTCGTTATCGTTAGTTCCATTAAATGTTTTTATATTAAATGTACTTGGATTTTGATTAACAAACGTGGTAGTTGCTGCTCTTCGAAACATAGCGCTTAGTCCTTGCGATTTAGCAGTTTCATAATGTCCATCGAATAACTTTTGAGCAAGTTCGTAAGGTGTTCCTAAACTACTTCCAAATAACATTAAAGGCTCAACAAGTATATATTGATTAGGAGCACAATTATCTGCTGGATTATCCGAAAAGCAAGTATAACCTGTTTGTCTAACATATTCTTTCAAATTCTTATAATCATTCGCTCCCAACCAACCATTCAAGGTTTGACCCTCACGTGAATTTCCACCTGAACATCTTCCATATAAAAACTCACCAAAATCATATGAAGAGGCATAATAATTAAAAGTATTAGTTCCATTAATAGCTTTATATTTTTTATCTTCATAACTAACAGCTTGTTTATTAAATGCAGATAAAGTTTTCTTACCTAGTCCATACTCTATTTTCACTCCAGCGGATGATGTTATATAATATTTACCTGATCCATATTGAATTGAAGATGAATAACTAATAATATTAGCTTCATGAGTTCCAGAAACTCTATTGCCGTTAGAATCTAAAACAACAATTCTAAAACCATCCATACAATTGTAATCACCAGAAGCTCCACTACCACTTCCAGAAGCAGTACCATTATTGAAATCTGTTATTGTATTACTTTTAACAAATTCAATATTTATTGAAAATAACATAACTATAAATATCAAAAACATTGTTATTTTTATCCTCATCTTATCACCTATCTAACGATATCATTATACCATTCTAATTTTACTTCGTCAATAATGTGGTAACGCTATATATTAATTTTATTTTCTCTTTCTTTTTTAGAATAAATACATCCACAATAATCTTGTCTATATAAATTATATTGCTTAGATAGTTCTAAAGATCTTTTATAACCATTTTTCTTTTTAAAATCTGAATAAAGATATTTAATATTATATTTTTCTTCTAATGTTTTCCCAATTTCATTAATCCAATTCGAATTCTTGTATGGGCTTATAGATAAAGTCGTTGTAAAATATTCATAATTATTTTTTTCTGCAAATTTTGCAGCTTTTTCCATCCTAAATTCATAGCAATTATAACATCTTATACTTCTTTCACCTAAATTTTCAGTTCCATTAATATTGTTATAATAATCTTCAGGATTATAATTTTCCTCTATAAAATTGATATTATTTTTAGAGTTAAATATCTTTATAAAATTTTTTAATTCATTAACTCTTCTTTGATATTCTGTACTGGGATATATATTTGGATTGTAGTAATAAATTGTAATATCAAAAAATTCATTTAGATATTCTAAAACGTAAGATGAACAAGGGGCACAACACGCATGTAATAATAATTTTGGACGATAGTCTTTATTTTTAATATCATCTAATAATTTATCTAGAAAATACTGATAATTCATTTATAACTCCTTTCATAATATATAAAAAGCACTTTTAGTGCTTAACAAGATGAATCTAATGAACAAGTATCACTATTCATTTCTACTATATAACTCTCATATATGCCATATAATTCATCATATTGATCTTTTGTTAGTTCATCATATCCATCCTCTTGTGTCTCCACTGTGGAAACCTGAATTCCTAAAACCTTTCCATCTTTAACAAATATAACTGAAGGAGCATATAATCTTTTTTCTCCTGTTTCATACGTCTTACCTTCATACGAAATTATATATTCTGTTAAATACCTATCAAGAACATCTAGTAGTCTGAAATAACCTTTAGTTCCCTTTATTTCTCTATCATTATCATCTAATTCATAAGTAATTTTATCATCTTGTACTACGTATGAATCCCTTTCATTTTTTATATTTAAATAATATAAATTATCTATATTATTCTCTTTCAATACATCAAATAGTACTGGTAATGCTGTTCTACACCAAGGACATTCTGGAAAACCTAAATAGATAACACCTGATTTATTTTCTATAACATCAATTATTTCATCATAATTTGAATACTTTATTGGATTATTTCTATCAATATTAAGTTTTTTATATTCTTTTCCTGAAGATGATTTTTCTCCATTAAATCTTTCATATTCATTTTTAAATTTTATTGAATCATTATTATTATTTACTATTTTTAAATAAGATATAATCGCTAATATAGCACATAATATAATACAAGTAGGTATTAAAATTATATACAAATTTTTTTCTTTCATAAATGTCACTTCCTTTAATAATTATAACATATTTTTAAAAAAAAATAAAATACGTGTAATAAAGTTACACATATTTATTTATTCTATAATTGCCTTTATTCTCCTAACCCCTGAACTACTGGCTTCTTCTTTAACTATTTTAAAAATTCCAATTTCTCTAGTGTTTTTCACATGTGGACCTCCGCATAATTCCTTTGATATATTACCTATTGTATAGACAGTAACTATATCTGGATATTTTTCTATAAACATACATTCAGCTCCAGATTTAATAGCTTCTTCTTTTTTCATTTCAAGACTTTTAACGTCAATTCCATCTTTTATCCACTGATTAACTAAAATCTCAACTTTATTTTTTTCTTCATCTGTTAATTTATGATCACATGAGAAGTCGAAGCGCATTCTATCAACTGTAATATTGCTACCTTTTTGATGTACATCAGGTCCTATTACTTTTTTTAAAGCCGCATTTAATAAGTGCGTAGCAGTATGATATTTTGTTTCTATTTCTCCATTACCAGCAAGTCCTCCTTTAAATTTACCTTGAGATGCCATTCTGGACTTCTCTTGATGTTCCCTAAACTTTTGTTTAAATCCTTCAACATCTACTTTAATATTTTTTTCATTTGCCAATTCTTCAGTAAGTTCAATTGGAAATCCGTAGGTATCATATAATTTAAATGATAACTCTTTATTTAAAATGTCGCCCTCCATATTTGACACTATTTTCTCAAATTCCTTAATTCCTTTTTCCAAAGTTCTATTAAATTTAACTTTTTCTGATAGTAGTACATCATAAACTACTTTTTCATTGTCTTCTAATTCCTTATAATACATTTTATACTTATTTATTATAAGTTTTGCTATTTTTTGCTCCCAATCACTGTCTATATCAATATTTAATCGAAATGCATGCCTTATTGCTCTTCTAATTAATCTTCTAAGTATATAACCTTGATCAGTATTAGATGGCTTAATTCCTGCATTATCTGCTGATATAAATACTGCAGTTCTCAAGTGATCAGCAATTATTCTCATACTTTGTTTATTTTCTTCATATTTCACACCAGATATATTTGATATTAGGTCTATTACATCTTTCCATATGCTAGATAAATAATTATCATTTACACCTTCAAGTATTGCAGTAGTTCTCTCTACTCCCATACCAGTATCAACATTTTTTTTAGGCAATTCAGATACATTTCCATCTTTATCTTTAAAGAATTCCATGAATACATTATTCCATATTTCAACCCATCTATCATCTTTAGGATCAAACATATCAGGTATACTATCATCACTTCTAAAATAAAATATCTCAGTATCAGATCCACAAGGACCTGTTTCCCCTGCTATCCAAAAATTGTCATCTACTGTTTTAACTATTCTTTTTTCACTTATACCTAAACTTATCCATTTATCATAACTTACTTTATCAAACGGAATAGTACCATTTCCAGCAAATACTGTGATAGCAAGTCTTTCTTTAGGTATCTTTAATATTTTAGTTAAAAATTCAAAACTCCATGAAATACTTTCATCTTTAAAATAATCACCTAATGACCAATTCCCTAACATTTCAAAAAATGTATGATGAGTTGTATCACCAATTGAATCTAAATCATTAGTTCTTATACATTTTTGATAATCACAAAGCCTAGTACCATATGGATGTGCTTGTCCCATTAAGTAAGGAATTAATGGTTGCATTCCAGCAGTATTAAATAATACACTTGGATCATTTTCAGGAACAACGGGTGCACTTGGGATCTGTTTATGTCCTTTTTTTATAAAGAAATCTATATATAAATCTTTTAAATTCATGCTTCCTCCTTAATTATCTTATATATTTTTTCTACTACTTCGTCTATGGTTAGATTAGTAGAATCTATATATATTGAATCAGATGTTCTTGTTAGTGCTCCTACTTTTTTATGGGTATCATTATAATCTCTTTTTTCTATGTTAATTTTTATTTCTTCAAAAGTTGCATCGATTCCCTTTGAAATATTTTCTTTATATCTTCTTTTTGCTCTTTCATCTAATGTAGCATCTAAATAAAATTTATATTTAGCGTTTGGAAATACGACTGTAGTTATGTCTCTTCCTTCCATTATTACATCTTTACTTTCGGCCATTTGTCTTTGCATATTAACTAATATTTCTCTTAAACACACAATGCTAGAAATAGGAGAAACTATCTTCGTTACTTCCATTGTTCTAATTTCCTTACTTACATCTATATTGTTTAAATACAATTTATTATCTATAAATTCTATTTTTGACTCTTTTGCAAGCTTAACTATATTATCTTCATCTGATAAATCAATATTATTTTTCAAAGTTAAATAAGCTATTGCTCTATACATAGCTCCTGTATCTATATATACAAAACCGCACTTATCTGCAAGTATTTTAGCAACTGTTCCTTTACCACTTCCTGCTGGTCCGTCTATCGCAACTATTTTATTTTCCATATGAAATCCCCTTCAAAATACATTCTACATCATTAACTAATTTTGGATAATTGCCATTATTTTCTATTTTATAGTCAAAATTAGTATAATTATCAAGATTTGTCTCTGTTATATGTTCCTTTTCTTTAGTGGTTAATTTATTATCTTTTTTACGCACAACTCTAATACTAATAGAATTTTTATAAATTTTTTTTAAAGTCTCAATCTCATCTATCAGTCTTGCATCGTTAACGATTATTATATCATAAAAATAAGAAAAAACTTCTATATCTTCTAAAATTCTATTAATAAATAATTTATCGTCAATTTGTTCTTTTATAAGCTCTATTCCAAGTTGTTGTAATAATTCACGAGGCTTATTTTCTTCACTTCCATCCCAAGTGCTTATTCTTTTGACATAATCTTTAATATAATGTCCAAAAGAAATGGTAATACATTTTTTATCCGTATAATAGTTAGTGATTATTTTAGATACTTCTCCTTTACCACTTCTAGCCTTACCAGATATTATAAATATTTTTGGATTTTTCTTTATAAACTCCATAATTCCTCCTAGTTAAAATTAAGTAAATCATACTTTTCATCAAAATATTTAATTATAACTTTTATTACTCCTATTATAGGTGTTGATAAAAGCATACCAATTATACCAAAGAAATGCCCGAATATTAATAGACCTATTATTATTGTTACTGGATTAAGTTTGGTTGTTTTACTTATTATTAATGTTTGAAGTACATTTCCTTCTATCATTTGTATTACTATTACTGCAATAAGTACTGCAATACCAATTCCTGTGCTTTGTGAAAACCCAACTATAACAGCAGGAGCGCCACCAATATATGGACCAGCATATGGTATTACATTCATAAGCCCACAAAATAATCCAAATAATAAAGGTGCCTTAAGTCCAATTATTGCAAAAGCTATGCTGGATACTAAGAATACAACAAAAGCATCAATTAGTGCGCCATTTACATAACTTCTTAAAGATTGATTTACTTTTGTTGCAATTTCTAAAATGACTTTTCTAAATTTTTTTGGTAATAATTCAAGTAAATTATTACTCAAGTTATCACAACTTAAAAGCAAGAAAAAGCCAATTACCAAACCTATAATAAATGTTCCTATTGAAGATATCAAAGAAGTTGCTCCGTTTATAATTGTAGTTGGTAAAGAAGTTGCAAGATTGCTTGAAAACAAATCTAATCTAGAAAACAAGTTATCTTTTATTGCCTCTATATTTACAGTTTCACTATTAAAATTATTAAATAGATTCCCTGCCCAATCCTTTAAATCAGAAAATATATTAGGAAAATTTGAAACTAGATCTATAGTTTGATGATACAAAAGAGGTAGTATTGCTTGAATAAGTAACATTATACATCCAATAAGGACTACATAAGCAAAAAAACATCCTATACTTCTTCTAACTTTTTTAGACATTAAAAATTTAACAAATGGATTTAAAAGCCAGGCTATAATTATACCAATAAATAACGGAGTTAATATTTTTAATACACTTAAAATAATATAAAATATTTGAAGTTCTTTGATTATTTTAAGAATTAAATACGCTCCAACGACAATCAAAAGTAAATAAAATATTTTTAATATCTTTTTGGATAATCCTATTACCTCATTTAAATTATTTTTATCAATATTTTTATTCATACCATCACCCCCTTAATTATACCATATTATATGTTAAATTAAAAGAAAAAAGTTCTTTCAGAACTTTACACTGACATAAGCTCAGTTTCTTTAACTTTAAATTTTTCATCCACTATTTTATTAAATTTATTTATAAGATCTTGAATCTCTTCTTCACTGTTTCTTTTTTCATCTTCAGTAGCATCTGATTTTTTGATATCATTATTTGCTTCCTGTCTTATATTTCTAAGTACTATTTTGCAGTCCTCAGAATATTCTTTTGCTTGTTTAACATATCCTCTTCTAGTATCTTCAGTAAGTGCTGGAATATTTAGTATAATCATTTCACCATTGTTGTTTGGTGTTAGACCTACATTTGATTCATATATTGCCTTTTCTACAGCGCTCAAACTACTTTTATCATAAGGCTTGATACATAATTGTCTTGCCTCAGGAATACTAATTGTTGCTAGTTGTTTTATTGGAGTTAGTGCTCCATAATAATTAACCATCACACCATCAAGCATTGCAGGATTAGCGCGTCCAGCCCGTATATTTAAAAATCTTTTTTCCATATTTTCTATTGCTTCAGTCATTTTAACTTCAGCATTCATTAAAATTTCATCCATATTATTCTCCTTTTTGATTATTTTTAATTTTTTCTTTTTGTTTTTTTACTTATAATATTGTTTAACAGTATAAAATATTTAAAAATTTAATTTATTAGTTCATCTATTACGTATTCAACTTTAACTAAAAATTCATTATATATAGAGCGTTCTAAATAAGTGTAGATTAAATAAAAATCAACTTTAGGTTATATCTTTAATAATTCTTTTACTATAATTGAATGAGCTAAAATCATTTAAATTTTATTTACAATTTAATAAATTCAATATTTTTACAAGTACAATTGCATCTGCTTCATCACTTAATAAACTATATTTTTTATTTCTTCAACTACTAAATCTATATTAACATCTTTATTTTCTTTTTCAGTTCTAAGTTTAAGTTCTACAGCACCATCATTAATTTTTTTCCCAACAGTTATTCTAATTGGGATTCCTATTAAATCCATATCGTTGAACTTAACTCCTACACGTTCATCTCTATCATCTAAAATAGTATCTATACCTAAACTATTTAATTTATCATATAGTTTGTTTGCAGTACTAACTTGCTTTTCATCTTTATTTGAAACTATTACTATAGCAACTTTATAAGGAGCGATTACAACTGGCCATATTATACCTTTTTCATCATTATTTTGTTCAACTACACTTGCCATAGTTCTTGGTATACCTAGTCCATAACAACCCATATATACATAGTTTAATTTGTTATTTGAATCTAGATATTGTAAATTTAATGATTCAGAATATTTAGTTCCTAGTTTGAATGTATTTCCTACTTCAATACCCTTTTTAAAGTATAAATGCCCACCACATTCAGGACAAGTATCTCCTTCACAAACAAATTTAATATCGCTAACTATATCATATTTGAAATCACTTAAATTTACATTTTTATAATGATAGTCTGTTTTGTTCGCACCAACAACAAAATTTTTCATGTTTAATATATCTTGATCAATTATAATTTTACAGTCAAGACCGATTGGCCCAGCAAATCCTATTTTTGCATTTGTAATTTTTTCAACATCTTCTAAACTTGCAAGTACAACACTATTTGCCTTAAGAAGTTTTTGCAATTTAACCTCATTTACATCCTTATCTCCAGCAACCATGCAAGCATAAAATTCATCATCAATTTTATATACCAATGTTTTTACTACTTTAGCTTCAGGTACATTTAAAAAATGACATATATCTTTAATTGTTCCATGATTTGGGGTATAAACAAGTTCTTTATTTATTAATTTAGAATTATCGATATCCTTTTTTGGAACACATTTACTTACTTCTTGATTTGATGAATATGAACAACTATCACATAATACTAATATATCTTCACCAGTATCAGTTATAGCTTGGAATTCTTCGGATAAAAAACCGCCCATAACTCCAGTATCAGCTTCAACTATTTTATAATTTAGTCCAATTCTATCAAATATATTTTTGTATGCGTTATACATCTTTTGATATGATTTATCTAATCCACTTAAATCTGCATCAAAACTATATGCATCTTTCATAATAAACTCTCTTACTCTTACAAGTCCAAGTCGTGGTCTCACTTCATCTCTATATTTAGTTCCTATCTGATATAAATTAAATGGCATGTCTTTATAACTTTTAATTTTCATACTTGCAGCTTTTACAAACATTTCTTCGTGTGTTGGTCCAAGGGCATAGGCTCTTGAATATCTATCGTTTAATCTAAACATGCTAGGTCCAAAATTTTTAAGTCTACCACTTTCTTCATATATATCCTGTGGTAAAAGCTGCGGCATGGTAAGTTCTTGAGCCCCTGTTTTGTTCATCTCTTCTCTAACTATTTTTTCAATATTTTGCAAGACTTTTAATCCTAAAGGCATATAAATGTAAATACCATTACTGCTTTTTTTTATCATTCCAGATTTAACTAATAGATTGCCACTAACAGATTCTTCATCTTTCACATCTTCTCTTAGAGTATAAAAGAAAGAATTGCTTAACCTCATACAATCAACTCCTCTAATAATTATACTATAAAAATAATGAAAAGGAAATCTTTTTATTTGATTTCCCTAACTATTTATTATAATTTCTTAAAAATTCTTGTAAATTAATAGCTACATCACTAGGCAATATAGACTCTAGTTCTTCTTTAGTTGCTTCCTTCATTTTATTTATTGTTTTAAATTTTTTAAGTAATTCTTTTTTACGTTTTTCTCCTATACCTTGTACGTTATCAAGAATACTAGATAAGCTTCCTTTGCTTCTTATTTGTTTATGATAATTTATTGTAAACTCATGTACTTCATCTTGCATTCTTTCAAGCATATAAAATAGATTACTTTTTTTATCTATTTCAAGCTCTTCAATTGGATCAAATGCAAGAAGTGCGCTTGTTGTATGTTTATCATCTTTTTTAAGACCTACAACAGGAATACTTAAGCATAAACTATTAATTACATCACGTGCGACATTAATCTGCCCTATACCACCATCTACAATTATCAAATCAGGACGTTCTAGATTATCTTTAAGTACTCTAAAATATCTTCTATAGATAACTTCTCTCATTGTTCCATAATCATCATTTGTATCTATACTTATTTTAAATTTACGATAATTATTTTTACTTGGACGTCCATCTATGAATACAACCATACCAGATACGTTATATGTACCGAAAAGATGTGCGTTATCAAATATTTCTATTCTAGATAATTTAGGAAGTTTTAATATATCTTTTAACTCTTCATTTGCGTAAACAGTTTTTTCTTCATCCTTTTTTATTAATTCAAATTTTTCATTTAATGATATTTTCGCATTCTCACATGCATTATTAATTAGTTTTAATTTTTCCCCTTTAACAGGTTTTTTTACATTTAAATTTAAATATTCACTTAAAAGTTTATCATCTACTATATCTGGGACAAGTATTTCTTTAGGTTTATTTAAATTGGTATAAAATCTAGCTATATATCTTGTAAGTTCTTCTTCTACACTATCGACTATATCAAATATTTTAGATTTTCTCTCTACTATTTTAGAACCTCTAATAAAAAACACTTGTATACTTAAATAACCTTTATCAAAAAAATATCCAAATATGTCTCTATCTATGCTATCTTTAAGTTCAACTTCTTGATTGGTTAAAGTTATATTTATGTAATCTAATAATTCTTTATACTCTTTTGCTTTTTCAAAGTGGAGCAAACTACTTTCATACTTCATTTTCATCTTCAATTTGTTTGTGACAATGCTATGATCTCCATTTAAAAATTTAATTATTTCATTTTTCATCTCATCGATTTTATCTTGACTTACATTGTGGGCACAGTATCCTAAACACTCACCTATATGAAAATATAAACATGGTCTTTTTTCATATGTATTACACTTTCTTAGAGGATATATTCTATTAAGCAAGTTTACTGTACTTCTTGCAGCTGTTACATTTGGATATGGTCCATATAAATGTTTAGCTTTTTTCTTCCTATTTATGTTTCTTATTACCTTTAATGTAGGAACTTTTTCATCAGTAAGTTCTATATATGGATAACTTTTATCATCCCTAAGTAGTATATTATATTTAGGATCATATTTTTTTATTAAATTAATTTCTAGTATTAATGATTCTATCTCACTATTAACTACAATGTATTCAAAATCAGCAATTTCACTTACTAATTTTGCAGTCTTACCGTAGTGTGTTCCCCTAAAATATGAATTAACTCTATTTTTTAATTTTTTAGCTTTACCAACATAAATAATTGTTCCGTCTTGGTTTTTCATAAGGTAACAACCTGGCTCTTGTGGAAGTAACAATAATTTATCTCTTAATTTAATTTTATCCATATCTCTCACCAAAATTATTATAGCAAATTAAAATTAAGTTGTAAATTAATGAGTAAAATAAAAACTAGAGTATTAGTATACTCTAATTTTTTACTTAATATATTTTATTTAAAGTTACTATAGCATTACTATTAAAAGCACTATTGTGTTTAGCCATATTATTATCTAATGAAGTCATCATTAATGTTATATTTTTTTCTTTAACTTCTAAACAAATTATTTTATAATACACACTTTAGTAAATAAAAGCCAAAAATATAGATTTACTATCTTAAATATCTAAATCACCCAAAAAGTCATCAATAGTCATCATACGCTTGTCAATATTTTCTAAAGATATAGTTTCTTTTTTTATTTCTTCATTATTTATATTATTTGTATCATTTTTGTCTTCTTTTGGATTTTCTAATTCTCTTTCTATAAATGCATCTATTATCGTGTGTTTAGAAAGTTGTGTCCCAGTTGAATGTCTATCAGTTATTGGAAGTTCAGTTAATTTAATTATTTCTATATCTTCTTTGAATTTTAAGCCCAAATTGTGTTTTGAATCTATTACAAATGATTTAAGAATATAATATGGATTAGTTTTAACATCCCTAATTACCTGTATTCCTTTTCTAGCTCTTGAAATTCTTTCAAATTCAGAAATTCTTACTCTTTTTCCAGTATTTTTTGTAGTAATAAGTGAGATATATTCTTCATTATTTATAATGTTACCACTAGCTACTACATCATTTTTAAGACTTATTCCCTTAACACCACTAGCTCTACTACCTAAAATAGGTACTTCTTCTATATTGAATCTAAGTCCAAATCCATTATGTGTTGTTATAAATACATCAGTTCCTTGATTATAAGATATATTAGCTACATAATCCCCTGCTTTAAGTTTCATATAAGGCATTGGCTTTGTATAACGAGTAGCTTTTAAATCACTTATTAAAGTACGTTTAATCATACCATTTTTAGTAAATATTGTAATATATTTATCACTCTTAAAATCAGTTACTGCAATAGCATCTATTATATTTTCATCTGGATTAATCTTAATTATATTACTTATATGTTTACCTAAATCTTTCCATTTCATGTCAGGTATTTCATATACTGGAACATATAAATAATTACCAATATCAGTAAACATAAGTATAACATCCATAGTATTTAACTCATATATACCAATTACATAATCCTGTTCTTTTAACCCTGTTTTATCTGCAGTTGCAGCATAACTTCTTTTTGATACCCTTTTTACATAACCGTCTTTAGTCACTACTACAATGCAATCCTCTTTAGGTATCATAGATGTTGTATCTATTTTTATTTCTGTTATTTCATCTCGTATCTGTGTTAATCTTGGATGAGCGTATTCATTTTTAATAGTTCTAAGTTCTGTTTTCATAACATTCTTTAGCTTTTCTTCATCAGCCAGTATGCTTTCAAGTATAGAAATTGCTTTAAGTAAATTTGCATGTTCATCTTTTAAAACGCCTACATCAGTATTAGTTAATCTGTATAATTGTAAATTAACTATTGCCTCTGCTTGCTCATTACTAAATTCATATTTTTCCACCAAATTTTTTATAGCATCACTTTTATTTTTACTTGAACGTATTGTATGAATTACTTCATCAAGTATATCTAAAGCCTTAATTAATCCTTCAACTATATGCATGCGAGCTTTTGCATGTTCAAGATCAAATTTAGTACGTCTTGTAATAACCTCTTTTTGATGACAGATATATGCGTCAATTATATCTACAACCCCTACTATCATAGGACGTCTATTTACAATAGCAACCATATTATATGTATAACTTATTTGAAGGTCAGTATTTTTAAATAAATAGTTAAGTATGTTTTCATGGTTAGCATCTTTCTTAAGATCAATTACAATTCTAACCTTTTCTTCCCTATCCGATTCATCTCTAACTTCTAGCATTCCATCTATTTTTTTATCATAAATTATATCAGCTATTTTCTTTACAAGCAAAGCTTTATTTACTTCAAATGGAATTTCGTGTATTAATATTTGTTTAATTTTTTTATCTTCAACTATTTCATATTTAGAGCGTATTATTATTTTACCCCTACCAGTTCTTAGTGCCTCTTCTATTTCTTTTTTTCCTTCTACTATAGCACCTGTTGGAAAATCTGGCCCTTTTATTATATCTAAAATAGTTTCTAATCTACAGTTTGGTGAATCAATTCTTTTTATAGTAGCATCTATTACTTCACCTAAATTATGAGGTGGTATTTCAGTGGCATAACCAGCAGATATTCCTTTAGCCCCATTTACAAGTAAATTAGGATATTTTGCAGGTAAGACAACTGGCTCATATAATGTATCATCAAAATTTGGGGCCCATTCTATTGTATCTTTATCTATATCTTTTAAAAGTTCACCGCTTATTTTAGAAAGTCTTGCTTCAGTATAACGCATAGCCGCTGCCCCATCACCATCCATAGAGCCGTTATTACCATGCATATCTATATAACACTCATTTTGTTTCCACCACTGACTCATATGTACCATAGCTTCATAAATACTAGAGTCTCCATGTGGGTGATAATGCCCCATAACATTTCCTACTGCAGTAGCTGATTTTTTATGAGCTTTATCGTATGTATTTCTATCTCTAAACATAGCATACAATATTCTTCTTTGAACAGGTTTTAAACCATCTCTTACGTCAGGTATAGCACGATTTTGAATTATATCTTTTGCATATTCTCCAAATCTTTCACCCATAATCTCTTCTAGTGTATAATCATAAATTTTACCTAATACTTCTTCTGTTTCATTTTTTTTCTTCATACTTCACTCCTAATTTATTTTATAATTATCCTCTAGTGAGAATTCTACGTTTTCTTCTATCCATTCTTTTCTTGGATCTACTTTATCTCCCATAAGTACTGATACCCTTTTTTCAGCTAGAGCAGCATCATTTATACTTACCTTAATTAAACTACGAGTTTTTGGATCCATGGTTGTTTCCCAAAGCTGTGTTGCATCCATCTCTCCTAAACCTTTATATCTTTGTGTTTTAGTTTGCTTGCCTTTAAATTTTTCAAGCAAATTTTTTCTGTCTTCCTCTGTCCAAGCATACTCACCTTCTTTTCCGCATTCTATCTTATATAATGGTGGCATAGCTATATATAAATGTCCATTTTCTATTAGTGGTTTCATATATCTATAAAAGAATGTCAAAAGCAATATTTGTATGTGTGAACCATCTACGTCTGCATCTGTCATAATAATTACTTTATCATAGTTAGAATCTTTTATGTCAAAATCACTTCCAACTCCTGCACCAATAGCGTGTATCATGGTATTAATTTCTTCATTTTTATATGCTTCATCTAATGAAGCCTTTTCTGTATTCAATACCTTACCTCTAAGTGGAAGAATCGCTTGGTATTTTCTATCTCTACCAGTTTTTGCTGAACCACCAGCTGAATCCCCCTCAACTAAAAATAACTCATTTATACTTGAATTTTTGCTCTGAGCAGGTGTAAGTTTACCACTTATTATTCTCTCTTTTTTCCCTTTATCTTTTCCATTTCTAGCCTCATCTCGAGCTTTTCTTGCAGCC
>CANQPA010000004.1 GCA_947625635.1 uncultured Bacilli bacterium | reverse complement strand
TAAAGGCGATGCTGATATATTAACTTTCTCTCTTGAAGATTTTTTAAACGAAGCTTTTAGAATTACTAAAAGTACTATTATAATATTTTGCGGGATTGGACAAATGTCTACAATATTTAATTACTTTGCCCAAAAGCAAAAAGAAAAGAAAGGAACGCCACGTCAATTAATTTGGAGAAAAACCAATCCATCACCCATGAATGGAAAATATGTGTATTTATCTGGTATTGAAAATGCGGTCTGGTTTAAAAAGCGCGGTGGAACTTTTAATGCACATTGTAAAAATACAGTTTTTGATTTTCCTCTTGGAACTAGTAAAATTCATCCAACAGAAAAAAACCATAAACTATTACGAGATTTAATATTAGATAATAGTAATGAAGGGCAATTGGTATTCGATCCATGCGCGGGAAGCGGCGCCCACCTCATGATTGCGCGCGAACTAGGAAGAAATTTTTTAGGCTGCGAAATAAGCAAAGAATATTGTGATAAAATGCATGATTTAAGGAGTTTTGATATAATATGGTCTTGACAGCTAAACAACAACAAGGGCTGGCTATTGCGGTGGAGCGATACAGGAATGGAGAAAAATATACCTGCATATCAGGTTACGCGGGTTCAGGTAAGTCGACGCTTGTACGCCACATTATTGATGCATTAAATGTAGACCCAAATTTAGTATGCTATTCTTCCTATACTGGAAAAGCCACTCAAGTGCTTCTTAAAAAAGGCAATAAAGAAGTACTAACTTTACATAAACTTCTTTATGATTTTGAATTACAGTCAGATGGTTCTTATTCTAAATACCCAAAAACTTTTATAAAATATAAAATAGTTGTGGTAGATGAGGTATCAATGGCACCTATGGAACTTTTAAATTTACTTTTTTCTCATGATGTCTATGTCCTTTGCTTAGGTGACCCAGCTCAATTACCTCCAGTATGTAGTGAAGAAACAAATCCAATTCTAGCTCATCCGCATATTTTTTTAGATGAAATAATGCGTCAAGCGCAAGAGTCAGAAATAATTAGATTAACTATGGATATACGTGCGGGAAAACCTTTGCCTCTTTTTGATGGAAAAGATGTTAAAATATATGATCAAAAAGATTTATGCGAGGGCATGCTAACATGGGCAGACCAAGTTTTAGTTGCGACAAATAAGACTAGAATTACACTTAATCAGCAAATGCGAAAAATGCAAGGGCGTGGCCCGCAACCAGAAGAAGGAGATAAAGTAATTTGTCTTAAAAATTATTGGACTAAATTCGCTAATAATAAAGATCCTCTTGTAAATGGCACTATTGGCTTTTTGAAAAATATTCATCCTAATTTTCATTGGATACCAAAATGGATAACTAGAGGAAAAGCACATAAATTAGATATATTAGCCGCAAATTTTATATCTGATAGCGGAGCTTATTTTACAAATCTTGAGATGGATAAAGAATTAATGCTTAAAGGTGAATCTTTCTGTACCCCAGAAATTAATTATAAAATTCTACATGCTCATAAAAGTCTCCAGTACTATCCACCCTTGGAATTCGCTTATGGGTACGCGATAACCGGATGGAAGTCGCAAGGGTCTGAATGGGATAAGGTATTGGTTCTAGAAGAAAACTTCCCTTTCTCTAAGGACGAGCATCAAAAATTTTTATATACCTGCGCCACTCGCTCTGCGGAAAAACTAGTAATTATAAGGAATAATTAATATGAAAAACCAAAAATGTATTAAATGTAAATATTGCTCAATACACACTTTATTTGAAAAAAATAAAATTTTAAAGTATTATATATATTGTAAAAAATATGAACAACATATTGCAGGAGCAACAAAAGAAGAAATACTTACTTTATTTAACTGCAAGGAGAAATAATTATGATAGATTATCTTTTTGAAAAATGTAAAGATTGTCAATGTTTTTATTGCAAATATTATTCCACAGAAGTATGCAACAGTAATTGCAAAGTATGTTTATCAAAAAGAAATCCTTGCAAATATCAAGCAATAGTAGCTCCTAATTGTGTTATGTATATTTTGGACAGGAGGACTGATGATTCAAATAAGGATAAGCTACTTTTATCAGATTCGGAATTTCACTAGGTCAATGCTTCCTATATCTACTTGTGCATCTGATCCAGCTTGGTTTCATAACAATGGTAAAACTTACTTTGATAAAAATGGTGTTCTTAATGGAATTAGATGTGAAACAATAGCAGAACAAACTAAAAGAGCTATTAAAGATGGATGTAGTTGTCCTTGTGAATTAAGAGACAAACCTCATACTTCATGTGCATTTTTAGATACTTATAGAAAATATCTTGATGAAATTGATTTTGATGCAATGATAAAAGAGTTTAAAGCAATGGCAAGCAACTATCAAAAAATGTTTAATATACAAGATGAAATAACTATAGTATTAATAGTATACGAGGCACCTCAAAATCAGTGTAGTGAAAGAGGCGCACTTATAGACTGGATGAACAGCCATGGAATAGAGTGTAAGGAATTGGAATATCCCATAAAAAAAGAAATAAAAGAAACGCGGAGACCTAGCCTCAAGCAACTTTTATCTGGATTAAAAAAGAATTAAGCGGATTCCCGCAAAGGAGTCAACAAAAAATGAATTTTGGTTGGTATGGATGTATAATAGGAATAATTTTACTTTCAATGATATTATTTTGTATCTTTTGTTTAGAACAAAAGGGAAACCCATATAGTGGAAATTACTATCAATTTTATTTAAGTTTAGTTTTTCTATTTTGGATTTTTATGTTAATAACAGTTAGCTTTTTTGCAATAGCTATAATATATAATTTTAATTTAATAGAGGTATAAATAATGATAGAGCAATGTAAAACTTGTATACATAAAGAAATTTGTAAATATATTATAAACATAGAACAAAAAAGATGCGATGAACCATATGTAATGAATTGTAAACACTATTGCTATGATAAAGAGATAACAGATTTAGAACAAAATAACAATATTATGTTATTTTCTAAGATTTCTGCAGGAACTCCTTGTAATAAACCATGCTATCTTAAAAATAGCGATGATTGCATATATCATTTGAATGGATTTTGTAAAGCAAATATAACCACAAATTTATATTGTGATTTAAAGGAGAGAAATAAATGAGAATTGTAGATATGCCACGTGGCACTGGAAAAACTTATCAATTAGCACAGGTATCAGAAGAGAAAAATATTCCTATTATAATAGCAGATAATTTAACAAAAAAATTACTTTTAAAAAAATATCCTAATGCACACTTTATGAGTTGGCAAGAATACTCTCATTTGAGCTGTTATGGCAAACCTATTGATATTCTTATTGATGAATTTCCTTCTGTATTAAAAGAAATTTTTAAGGATTCTGTTATATTAGCTGCAACATATTCATCAGAAGATCAATATAATGATGAACCTTTTTTAGTTCAAGCATATAAATCAGAAGTAGATAAGAAAAAGCAATATTTGCAAAGATAAAGGAGGTAAAAAGATAATGGGTCAATATAATAAAAAAGGTTTATATACGGGATATGATAAAAATCACAAGGAGCGAGATGCATTAGACTTCTACTCCACTCCAACAGAGGAAGTGACTAATATTCTTGATGAACTCTGGCTTCCTTTTAAAAATAATGATGTAATATTAGAACCTTGCGCAGGTGGAGGTCATATGATACAAGGTATCTTAGATCATTTAAATAAGATTCCTTTTGGACTTCAACCAAAAATAATAGCTACTGATGTGCAAAAAAGAGAAAATATAACTAATGTACCTATTGAATGTGGATTGCAATATGATTTTCTTTCAGATGACTATCCTTATACAGAAAACATAGATTGGATTATAATGAATCCACCTTTTGCTACTATTGAACCTTTTACTATGAAAGCTCTTACTATTGCAAAGAAAGGCGTTGTTATGTTGGGGCGACTTCAATTCCTTGAAGGACAAAGTAGATTTGAAAATATATTTGACAAACATCCACCTGATGATATATATGTGTATGTAGATAGAATTGCTTGTTATAAAAATGGCGATTTAAAACAGAAAATGGCTAGTGCACAAGCCTATGCATGGTTCGTTTTTTACACGGATGCAAAAGCTGATTATCAAGGAACTTTTGTAAATTGGTTACGAAGAAAAGATAAACAAAAATTTGACAAAATATATAAAAAATGGTATAATTAATATATAAAATAAATAAAGGCTACTTATAAATCAAGGAGCCTTTTATATTTCACCAAAAAAGGAGGAATTAAATGGAAATATTAACAAAAGAAGATATACAATTAGATTTTAATAAATCAGATTTAAATGATATGGAAAGAGTAGTAAAGTCAGATGATTTTGTTCAATTTTTATTAAATCATACCACTTCTTTTAGTGCGGCAGCTATGATATTAAATACTTTATTTAATAAAATAGATGAATTAGGAGAATGTGTTAATGACTAGTTTTGAGAAGAGACGATTTGAACCTCACGCGCATACGTGCTACTCCAATTTAAAATTACTTGATTCTATTAATAGACCTAAAGATTTAATTAATTACGCCTTAGAACTAGGTTTGGCAGGAATCGCACTGACCGAACATGACTGTTTATCTGGGTCTATAGAAGTAAATAAGATAGCACAAGAACTTCAAAAAGAGCATCCAGATTTTAAAGTAGCAATAGGAAATGAAATATATTTATGTAAAGATAGAAGTCTTGGACAAAAATATTATCATTTTATTTTGATTGCAAAAAATAAAGAAGGTCATCGCGCGCTTAGGGAACTTTCATCTAGAGCATGGATGAATTCATACTGGGATAGAGGATTAGAACGAGTAGTTACAACTTATGATGACTTACGCAAGACGGTAGTAAAATATCCAGGTTCATTAGTCGCGACTTCAGCCTGTCTGGGCGGAGAGGCTAGCTCCGCAACGCTTAACCTGATTAATGCAGAAAATATAAAAGATGAAGTTACAGCAGCAGAAGAGCATAATCATATAGTAGATTTTATTTTGTTTTGTAAAGAACTTTTTGGAGAAGATTTTTATATTGAATGCGCACCTGGTATGTCAAGAGACCAGCAATTAGTAAATGCGCGACTTCGCTCAATAGCGAAAGCATTTGGTCTCAAGATGATAATAGGTAGTGACGCGCACTTTCTTAAAAAAGAAGATAGGTTCGTACATAAAGCATATCTAAATTCACAAGGCGGTGAGCGCGAGGTAGATGACTTTTATGAGTATGCATATCTTCAAAATAATGAAGAAATAAGAGAACATTTACCTATATTTGAACAAGAATTTATAGATGAAATGTATGCAAATAGTATAGAAATCTATAATAAAATTGAAAATTATTCACTTTTACATAAGCAAACTATTCCAAAAGTAGAAGTAAAAGATTATCCTAAAAAGGAAAATAAAGATTTAAATAGTTATCCTACATTAAAAGATTTAACTCAATCTGATGATAAAGTTGAAAGATATTGGATTAATCAATGTTATAATAAATTAAATGAGTTAGGATTAAAAAACAAAACTTATCTTGATAGACTTGAAGAAGAAGCAAGAGTAAAAAAAATTATTGGTCAAAAACTTGAAACTAATATGTTTTCATATCCTGTAACACTTCAACATTATGTTGATTTATTTTGGGATTGCGGAAGTATAGTAGGCGCGGGCCGCGGTTCAAGTTGTTCTGGACTAAATCATTATCTTCTTGGAATTACACAACTTGATCCATTGGTTTGGGATTTCCCATTCTGGCGATACCTCAATGAAGAGAGGACAGAGCTCGGGGATATCGATTTGGATCTATGTCCAAGTAAGAGACCTCTAATCCTTAAAAAAATTAAAGAGGAACGCGGTAAAAATTTTAATCCAGATATTGATGAACTTTCGCGCGCAAATTTAGGTTGTACAATGATAGCTACATTCGGAACTGAAGGAACTAGGTCTGCAATCTTGACCGCCTGCCGAGGATATAGAAGTGAAGAGTTTCCTGATGGTATTGATGTAGATACAGCCCAATATCTTTCTTCTCTTGTCCCTAGCGAACGCGGCTTTCTCTGGCCTCTTAAAGATGTGGTTTATGGTAATCCTGATGCTGGAAGAAAAGCAAATTCAATGTTTCTTAATGAAGTAAACCAGTATCCTGGTCTTTTGGACATTATGTTTGGTATAGAGGGACTTATTAAACAAAGAGGTTCACATGCATCTGGAGTTATACTTTTTGATGAAGATCCTTATGAATTTGGTTGCTTCATGAAAAGACCTGATGGCGAGATTATAACTCAATATGACCTACATTCAGCAGAAGAAGCTGGCCTCACGAAATATGATTTCTTGGTCACAGATGTCTCGGACAAGATTACAGAAGCAATTAGACTGCTCCAAGAAAATGGGGAGATAGAATCTGAATTAACTTTAAAAGAAATATATAATAAATATTTTCATCCTTCTGTCTTACCTATTGAAGATGATAATATTTGGAAGTCGCTTGAGAACGGTTCGATTCTAAACCTGTTCCAGTTTGATTCAGATGTAGGCGCGCAAGCAGCTAAGAAAATAAAGCCTCATTCTATTCTTGAAATGAGTAATGCAAATGGATTACTTCGATTGATGGCTCCAGAACCTGGCGCGGAAACGCCTATGGATAAATATGTTAGATTTAAAAATAATATAAATCTTTGGTATCAAGAAATGGATAATTATGGTTTAACTAAAGAAGAACAAGAAATTTTGAAACCATATTATATTAAATCTCATGGAACTCCAATTAGCCAAGAAGAGCTAATGAAAATTCTTATGGAGCCAAAAATTTGTAACTTTACTTTAGCTGAAGCAAACTCCGCCCGCAAAACAATCGGAAAGAAATTAATGTCGAAGATTCCTGAACTACATCAAAAAGTATTGGATCAAGCGGCAACCCCCTCCTTAGGAAAATATGTCTGGGATACTGCGGTAGCGCCCCAAGTCGGATATTCTTTTAGTCAGATACATGCGACCGCATACTCGTTCATTGGTTTCCAGACTATGTATATTGCAACTCATTGGAATCCAATATATTGGAACACTGCTTGCCTTATAGTTAATAGCGGCGCGCTTGAAACAGATATAGAGGAAGATATAGATAAAAAAGAACGCGGAACTGATTATAAAAAATTAAGTACTGCACTTGGAGCAATCAAATCTGCAGGTATAAAAGTATCTTTAATAGATATAAATAAGTCTGGTTTTGGATTTGAACCCGATGTAGATAATAATAGGATTATGTTTGGTCTTAAAGCATTAGGTGGTATTAATAGTGACACAATAGAAAAAATCGTTACAGGAAGACCCTATATAAGTTTTAAAGACTTTTTAACAAGATGTCCTATTGACAAAACAGGCATGATTTCATTAATAAAAGCTGGTGCATTTGATAATCTTGAAGTAGGATGGGCAAAAGAGTTAAATGTGGAACCGCGCTATCTTATAATGACATATTATTTATATCTTAAAAGTGAGCCTAAAAAGAAATTAACTTTGCAAAATTTTAATGGCTTATTAGAGAAAAATCTTTTTCCCGATGAACTTCAAGAGCAAAAAGAAGTATTTATATTTAATAAATTTCTTAAAGCAAATTGTAAATATAAAACTTATTATGTTTTTGATGATGAATGTATAGAATTTTATAGTCAAAAGTATGATACAAATAAATTGCAAATAATAGATGGAAAAACTTTAATAGTTCAAAAAGATTGGGATAAAATCTATCAAGATAAAATGGACACTGCGCGGGACTGGCTTAAAGAACATCAGACCGAGACCCTCCGCGCGTTAAATAAAATATTATTTAAAGAACAGTGGGATAAATATGCAGAAGGTAATTTATCAAGTTGGGAAATGAGTTCATTATGTTTTTATTATCATGAACATGAACTAGCCCACGTAAATACAACAAAATATGGAATTACAGATTTTAATATTTTGAATCCAGATCCCGCAGTAGATTATTTCTTTAAAAGAAATGGACATGAAATTCCTATTTATAAAACTTTTAAAATAATAGGAACAGTAATTAGTAAAAATGATAATAAATCTACAGTAGATCTTTTAACAACTTCAGGTGTAGTAACAGTTAAGTTTACAAAGGACTACTATGCTATGTATAATCGCCAGATCTCTGAACGTCAAGAGGATGGGTCCAAAAAAATTGTAGAGAAAGGCTGGTTCATACGCGGAACTAAATTAATGATTACGGGATTTAGACGAGATGACATGTTCGTAGCAAAAAAATATAGCAAAACGCCCACACATGAGCTTTATAAAATAGAATTAAAAAATAATGGAAAAGATATGGAGTTAATACATGACAGGTATGCAACCGAAGATAACTAAATATATAATATTAGCTCTGTTTGGGAAGAGTGGATCTGGTAAAGACACTATTTTAAACTGTCTAAGTAAGATGTACAAAGATAATGTACATTCTATTGTACATTTTACTACTCGTCCCAAAAGAGAAAATGAAATAGATGGTAAAGATTATTATTTTTTTACTAGCGAAGAAGAAATAGCAATGCAACATAAAATACCCATAGAATTTGCACATTTTAATCATTGGCTTTATGGTACTTCTATTGATCAACTAGATCCGCATAAAATTAATGTAGGTACGTTTAGTATTAGTTCAATTAAATCATTAATAAAAGCATCTAATTTTGATGTTAGACCCATTCAAATCATAGCACCAGATCATCAACGTCTTTTCCGTAATCTTCTTAGGGAACGAGAGCCAGACTGTCATGAAATATGTCGAAGATTTTTAACAGATGAAATAGATTTTAAAGAAGAAAATATTTGTTTTAAATATCAGACCTATAATAATGAAGATACCGAGATGCCTGAAGCAATAGCTGAACGCATTTGGACAGAACAAATTAAACCACAAGATTTAGTTTTCATATTATAGGAACATACAAAATATAGTATAAAAGGAGATAGATCTATAATATGAAAATAATAAAAAGGGATGGAACTGAAGTAGAGTTCAATAAAAATAAAATTTATAATGCAATTATGGCAGCAAATAAAGATGTCACTCCTCTTTATCAGATAGATTCAACCGTTGCTTTAGAGTTTGCAAATTTAATAGAAGAAAAATGTAAAAAATTTCCTAAAACGCCAAAAGTAGAAGAAGTTCAGGATGAAGTAGAATATATACTTATGGAAGGCTATCCAGTTCTTGCCAAAGCTTATATTACTTATAGATATGAACATAATTTATTACGTAAACAAAATACCACAGATACTCAAATTCTTTCTACTGTTAATTTACAAAATGAAGAAGTAAAACAAGAAAACAGTAATAAAGATCCAGCTATTATTCCTACCCAGCGCGATTATATCGCGGGCTTGGTTAGCAGAGATCTAACTGATAGATATCTTCTTCCAGAGGATATAAAAAAAGCGCATGAAGCTGGAATTATACATTTCCATGATTCAGATTACTTCATTCAACATTCACATAATTGTTGCTTGGTTAATCTAGAGGATATGCTTCAGAACGGAACTGTTATAAACAAAACTTTAATAGAGAGACCGCATAGCTTTGCAACAGCATGTAATATTGCAACACAAATAATGGCTCAAGTAGCTAGTTGCCAATATGGTGGACAGACAATTACTTTATCTCATTTAGCCCCTTTTGTAAATATATCAAGAGAAAAAATACGAGAAGAAGTATTAGATGAGTTATTACCCATTCAAGATGAAATAGATCTTATTGATTATCCTATGAATTTAATAGAACAAATTACAGAAAAACGCGTTAAAGATGAAATTAAGCGTGGTGTTCAAACTATGCAATACCAGATTAATACTCTTATGACTACCAATGGTCAGACACCCTTTGTCTCAATCAACATGTATTTAGGCGAAGCAAAAAACGAACAAGAGAAAAAAGACCTTGCGCTTATTATAGAAGAAGTATTAAATCAAAGAATTCAAGGTGTGAAAAATGAGAAAGGAATATGGGTAACTCCCACTTTTCCGAAATTACTTTATGTTCTTGAAGAGGATAATATTACAGAAGATAGTCCATATTGGTATCTTACCGAACTTGCGGCTAAATGTACTGCAAAACGTATGGTGCCTGACTATATTTCTGAAAAAATGATGCGTGAGAATAAGATCAATATTCTTGGGACTGGAGACTGCTATCCCTGTATGGGGTGCAGAAGTTTCCTGACTCCAGATCGAACTATCAAAACTCTAGGAAATGTCGCAAAAGCCAAAAACTATGAAGAAGACAAACCTAAATATTATGGCAGATTTAATCAAGGAGTAGTTACTGTAAACTTAGTAGATATAGCTTGCTCAAGTCAAAAGGATGAAGATTTATTCTGGAAAATTTTTGATGAAAGAATGGAACTTTGTCATCGCGCACTTAGAATCCGCCATGAACATTTACTTGGAACTCCTTCAGATGTAGCTCCTATCTTATGGCAATATGGCGCACTTGCGCGACTTGATAAGGGAGAAACAATAGACAAATTGCTTTATGATGGCTATTCTACTATTTCTCTTGGCTATGCTGGATTATGGGAAGCTGTATATTATATGACCAATAAAAAACTTACTGAAGAAGAAGGTAAAGAGTTTGGCCTTACTATAATGAAGAAATTAAATGAATATACTACAAAATGGAAAAAAGCAGAAAATATAGATTATAGTCTGTATGGAACCCCTATTGAAAGCACTACTTATAAATTCGCAAGATGTTTACAAGAAAGATTTGGAATTATTGAGGGCGTTACAGATAAAAATTATATTACAAATAGTTATCATGTTCATGTAACTGAACCAATAGATGCTTTTAGCAAATTAAAACTTGAATCTGAATTTCAATTACTTTCACCTGGTGGGGCGATATCTTATATAGAAGTACCAAATATGCAACATAATATTAAAGCAGTTTTATCTGTTATAAAATATATTTATAATAATATTATGTATGCTGAACTTAACACTAAAAGTGATTATTGTATGGTATGTGGTTATGATGGAGAAATAAAAATAATAGAAGATGATAAAAAACTTATATGGGAATGTCCTAATTGCGGAAACCGCGATCAGCGTAAGATGAGTGTAGTCCGTAGAACTTGTGGATACTTAGGATCACAATTCTGGAATCAAGGTCGCACACAAGAAATAAAAGAAAGAGTCCTTCACTTATGATTAAAGGAATTTTAGCAGGAATAATGATAGCAATAGGCTCTTTGGTGTATGTAAATGCATCAAATCCTATTGCAGGAGCTTTCTTTTTTTCAACAGGACTCGTAGTAATTTTATTAATGAATTTTAATCTCTATACAGGCAAAATCGGTTACATTAGAAAAATTGAGGACTTTCCCTCATTGCTTTTAATTTTTTTGGCAAATTTAATTGGCTGCTGTATTTTATTTATTGTTCCAAAAGTAAATGCAGATTTTATGATACAAAAAATATCGATAGAATGGTATTATGTTTTGGGAAAATCTTTTATATGCGGGGTCTTGGTTTATATAGCAGTGGACCAGTTCAAAAAAGGAAGAATCTGGATTACACTTTTAGCTATTCCCGCATTTATAATTGCCAAATGTGAACATTGTATAGCAGATTTTTGTTATATGATATTAACAAGAACTTTTACTTGGAAATCTATTTTATTTTTATTATTAGTAACAATAGGAAATTCAATTGGAGCATTAAGTTTTTCAATATTAGGAGATTATACACAAAATGAATTATGCAAAAATAAACAAAACAGATATAGCAAATGGAGAAGGCGTTAGAGTTTCGCTTTTTGTATCTGGTTGTCGACATAATTGTCCTGGCTGTTTTAATAAAGAAGCACAAGATTTTAATTATGGACAAAAATGGACTGCAGATAAAGTAAATGAAATTCTACAAGCTCTAGAACCAGATTATATTGCTGGATTAACGCTTCTTGGCGGAGAACCACTTGAATCTGAAAACCGCGAACTTTTATGCCAATTGTGCATATTAACAAAAATGAATTTTCCAAGCAAAACAATTTGGTGCTATACTGGTGATATTTGGGAAAATGTAAAAAATTATCCTATTATAAAACAGCTTGATGTTTTAGTAGATGGCCCATTTATTGAAGCTAAAAAAGATTTAAGTTTGCGTTTCCGCGGTTCTTCTAATCAAAGAATTATCGATGTGCAAAAAAGTTTACAAACCAATTCTATTATACTATATCTTGACTAATATAAAAAAATAAGTTATAATATAATAGAAATAAATAAGGAGAAAAAAATAAATGGCAGATATACAAATGGGGAATGTTTATGAAGTAAATAAACAAATCATGAAAGATCAACCCTTTTTGACGCGAGAACAAATAGAAGATAAATTTGATTTAATTTATGATTTCTTTTATAATAATAAAACTTATTTTATGCTTTTGTGTAATGAACGAAAAGATTATACTCTATTTAACATTATGTCTGGTTCACAAATAGACTATGCTGTTGAAGATGTCTTCGAATGTTTTGAAAATAGAGGCTTTCTTCAAGCAATAGAATTAACAGAAGATAAAGATGCTATTGAATTTTGGGTAAAAATAAATAATGAATCTTATTGTTATTATTTATTCCCTTATGATGAAGGAGTGTTAGAATATTACGAATGAAAAAAAGATTAGTTGGTTCAGTTAGACCTTTTGATATTAATCAAAACATTAAAATTTACGAAGGGCCTAATATTATTTTAGATATGGATATAGATTTAGAGCATTTTTCAGAAACTATTGCAAATTTGGTACAATCAGAAAATGATATAGATAATATAGATATAATTGCTTCACCTTCATTTGGACAAAGATATGTAGATGAAATAAAAAATCAAATTACAAAATATAATCTTGAGAGAGAGATTAATATAAATTACGTATAGGAGATACAAGGAATGAAATGTTTATTAGAAACAACTGAAGTATATAGAGTAGATACCGATGGAGAAGCTAAACAATTAATAGAAGATGCTAAACAAAATAGCCTTTTAGCTAAATATAATTGCATACATAAAGAAAAAAAGATAAAAGGTGAAGTTGCAGAAGAATGGTATAGAGTAACCTTAACAAAGAAATGGTCTGATGAAAAAGACCCTTGCGGCGATGTAAGAATTGAATATAAAGAAGGTGCTTTCTAATGAAAGTGAAACTTCTTACAGAAACTGCTACAATACCTTGTAAAGCTACTCCAGATGCTGCGGGATTTGACCTTTTTGCAGATATGCCTCCAAATGAATTAAAGGCTATATTTCCAGGAGAGGTAATAAAAATACCAACAGGAATAGCAATAGAAATTCCCGAAGGCTATTTTGGAGGTATCTATCCACGTAGTGGTCTTGCAACTAAGGAAGGTCTCCGATTAGCTAACTGCGTTGGTATTATTGATTCAGATTATCGGGGAGAGATTCTAGTCCCTCTCTATAATGACAGTAATGATGTAAAATTTATTGGCGGCGGCGCGCGAATCGCGCAGCTAATAATTTCTCCTTATAAATCAAATGAAATATTAGAACAAGTTGAAGAACTTGATGAAACCAAGCGAGGAAGCGGCGGTTTCGGAAGTACAGGCTCCTATTAAAAAAGGAGCCTTTTTCCTATTGACTAGATTTAAAATTTTTCGTATAATAATTGCAAGAAAGGAAACTCTAGAACTAATATACTTTTAAGGAGTTTTATATGAAAATTCTTGCAATAGATGCATCTACAAAAAGTTCTGGAATTGCAATTTTTGAAGAAAAAAATTTGATTCATTATGCTTGTATTACTGCAACTTCAGATGATTTGTTTAAACGCATCCATAAAATGACAGATGAAATAAAAAAATACATAGAAGAATATAAAATAGAAAAAATAATATTAGAAGAAGTTCGGCCTGAAAATGGACTTGCAAATATAAAAACACATAAGGCACTTATGTACTTACAAGGCGCAATTGCTATGATGGTACACGATACCTTTTCAAAAATAGAAATAATATACATATATCCGAGCGAATGGCGCAAACAATGTGGAATAAAAACAGGTAGCGGCGTCAAAAGAGCCTCTCTAAAAGAAAAAGACATAGCTTTTGTAAAAGAAAAATTTAACATAGCTGTAAATGATGACATTGCGGACAGCATTGGTCTAGGTTGGGGATTCCTCAAGCAACGCAGCAGCGCTTGGTAATAATAAAAAGAAGGAAGATATTATTTATATCTTCCTCCTTGTATTTTATAAAATAACATATTAGTAATATCAATGATTTCTGCGCCGAAGGTAGCAATAATATCCGCAATTAATTCCTCTTGTTCATCTGTTAATGTAACATCATAAGAAAACATTGCAGCATGTGCTATTTCATGACATAGTACTTTCCAAAATAAGTCTCCGCTAACTACTTTACTAATATAAATAGTCTTAGTCTCATCATCACAACAACCTAAAGTAAACAAGCCATTAGGACGCATTAAAATTGGATTATAAGCTTCTACAATTAGTACATTCCAATTTTCATTATTTATATTAAACATTATTTTATTTTACTTGCGAGCATACTAATTTTTTGCTGCAATAATTGCTTTTCTTCAGGAGATGCATCTTGAATCATATCTGTAATATCTTGACCTAAATCTTGAACATATGCTTCAAGGTCTTTCATTTGCTGAGTCTTATCAGGATGAGAGTGCTTTCCTTCCATATACATTCTTCTGCGGATTTCGCTTCGTCCCTCATTAGAGCTAGTCTGATAGGGAAGTGACATAGGCATATTTCTATTATAACCCTGCTGATAATAATTTATATTACCGCCGCCATTATTATTATTTCCTCCGCCATAGTACATGGTTTCACCTCTGCCGCCATAAGGTAACTCATATCTTTCATAGGGATATTGCAAAGGCATGATTTGAGGTAATTCACAATAATAATTTTGCTGTTGACTATTTTCTTCCATAGCTTTTGTTAAAGTACCATAATAAATTGCTTCATCTAAATCCTTTATCATATCAACAGCCTCTCCTAACTCCTCAGCGCTAGAACTTTGTAAACATGTATTGATTTGTTCTTCTACACAATCAATTAATCTTTCCTTCATTCTTTTTAATCTTTCCATAATAACACCTCCTTATTAAGCGACCCTTTCTAAAATTAAGTTAGCATTTTGTACATTTACAGGAATAGTACTTATATTTTTAACGCTAACTTGAGAGCAACAATTTGCTGGCACATCAATATAAATAGCACTAAATATATTGAAATAATTATCTACTGCTGCTGGAGTTACGGTCATAGTAGTAGTAGGTACAGATTCTCCATTAATAGCAATAGCTAAAGAAATAGGGCCAACCGCTTCTTCTGCGGGCACTGCTATATTCCCACCGAAAGTAACCTTGTACCTTGCGCGGCACTGATTTGTAATACCGCGCAAAGTAACTAAGCCACTACCTTCCCTGTGGATTATGGAGCAACAACCTGTAGAAACTGGAACGTCTGTAAATAAAACATTTTGATTTGCTGCAACAACTTGTATTGCATTTGCTGTAATTTCCATATTAGTTTCCTCCACTATAGTGTACTTTTAATTAGGCTACTGCCCAACAACCATTATTGCAACAATTATTGTTTAATCCCGTAAAAGGATTAGGTACAGTATATGCGGCAACGGGAAGCTTAGGAGCAAGCTGTGATACTAAGTATGCATTTTGTGCCTGCTGGGAAGCTGCAAATTTAAGGTTCTGATTTTCTGCCTGCAATGTAGAAATCTTATCGTTAACCAAGAAATCATGAAGCGCGCGGAAACCAGCATTATTATTTTCAATAATGTCTCTAGTGCTGTCTGCTATTGCCTGACGGGTTTGACAGAATTGCGAAGCTAAGTTATAGTTTACATCACAGAAGCCGCGTTCAATCTGTCTCTGAGTCTCGCAGCAGCAAGCCGCATTATCACTAGCCATGTTATTAAGTTGAGCTGTAATAGCATTAGTGTTCTGCATATTAGCCATCATTAAATTGCTAAAACCTTGCTGTGTCTGATAACCTAAGTTACATATTGCATTATCCACTCCGTGGAACCCTTCAGCAATAGCAGCTCTAGTATCACAGAAACCATTAAGCATGCCCGTATTCATTGCATAGAAGCCATCACAGATACCTTGCTGTACCCCCCTAACCTGATTATCAAGGTTCTGGAAGTCAAATCCATATCCTATTTCTGCTCTCGTTGCGGAGCTACCTCCACCACTTCTAGGTCCAAAGCCATTTCCTTCATCGCCCCAACCCATAAAACAGAACAGGAATAGAATCACAATCCACCAGGCAGATCCGTTATCTCCGAATCCAGAATTATTGTTCCTGTTACCGCCAGTTGCCGCAGCAATATCCGCGAGGCTGTAACCACTGTTTGAATTGAACATATATATGTTCCTCCTTTTTAATAATTTTTTATCTTAAGCCCAAACTTTGTTTAAAGGCATTAAGTTCAATATCATAATCGATTCCTTTCTCTTTTGAAAGGTTGCGTGCAAATTTTTCTATCTCTGTAAAATTATTTGCTTCCGCTAGTCCCATAAGATTGCGAAACATAGGATTTTTATCTGCACGACTTTGTAACATTGACATTGCAAGTTGCTCTGGATTTTGTCCACTTTGAATTGCATTTAAAATTTGTTGAAATAATTGCTTATTAGGCATAATAAAACCCTCCTTAAATATTAAAAGTTTGCGAAGATTGCGCAGAATTCTGTTTGGGCGCGGCGACCTTGCTAAAAGCATCATTGATCTGAGCTATTACTTTATTGAACTCCTCTCGAGTTACATAAGACGGCGCCCCCGCATTCGCATCTTCAACTAATTCATAAACTTTTAAACTTACTGTTCCATTTTGAGAAACAAATTTAGTATAAATTTTCTTGTTTCCAAAATCTGTAAAAACAGTTGGCGTACCATCTAGATCAATTTGCGCTGCTCGCGCTTCCTCTATAGAAGATACTGGTCTACATTTAAAATATACTTGCTGCTGTTGAGCAAAATACATTGGCTGCTGACCATAATTAAATCTTCTCATATCATATTGATTTTCATTCATATATATTGTCTCCTTGTTAAATTTCATCTTTCCAAATTTATATGAAAATTTAATGAGATAGATTATATAAGTTTGCATGTAAACTTATTAAATTTGGCAGGAAATATAAAGATGCTTTTCCGCCACGAAGAAAATATCAAAAAAAGAAAAATCCCTAATAATTTTACTTATTAGGGATTTATTTTGCTTAATTGAAAATCTATAATTATACTCTTTCCAAAGCCCGCGAACACTGTAAACTCATAGTACTATTAGTATCAAGAGGAATATTAAAACTATCAATCATATAATCTCCATTGATACCTAAATTTTTATTTCTTACTGTAATTCTCGTATTAGCTTCAAGATAGTATATGGGTAAAATATTTAAAGTAATAGAGTCATTATAAGTTAAAGTTTGATATAATAAATTTCTAACATAATTATAAGCTGAATTTAAATATCCACTTTGCGCCAATCCTTCATAAACATATTGCGCAACTTGAATATAAGGCTGTCCGCGCTGTTGACATTTTTTTCTAAGCTCTTCCGTCTTTTTAATAGCTTCTTCATCTTTACTATTGGCATCTAATACGGGAATAATAACAAAATTTGGAGTCTCTGGAGCAAACAAACAATTTATACTAGTATCTGTAATAGCGCGCGTTCGTTTTCCTATATTTTTTATATGGAAATCTGAAATTGCGCCCTCTGTATCAATAAAATCTATATAAAATTCTAAATCTCGAATTTTCTCTTGTAAATAAGCGCCTTTATATACTGGACTTGTATAATTTGAATCGGCTATCTTTTCCGCAACAGGATTAAAAACTAAAGGCCAAAATGCAGCCATTTCTTCATTATAAAAATTATAAATATATTTTTGTCTTTCTTTCATACCCTCGTAATATAAGTCCTCGCGCCAGTCATGCGTCTTCACTATTTTAGGCCCTTCATCATCTTTTAGTCCTTGAGTATGAATAGCTGTTTTAATTTTACTATTAATAACATTCCATTTATAAAAACCCTTTGTATCATCTGAAGCATTTAAATAATACCAAACATTAGATTCTGGATTATCCATTTCTGAAAATTGATTTATAATCTTTACATCAATAGGTTCCGCACGCATTAAAGTAGAATCTTTGGAAACATTCGCATTCCGCATCATAACAAAATAATAATGACCTGTTTCAGGTTTAGAATCAATAGCTAAATGATAATGAATTGGTGCGCTATCTTTTGAACGCTGCCCCCATATTACAAAATCATTTTTTATATTTCCATACTGCGGATTTTGTGAATATGAAGTAATTAAACTACCATCTTCAAAAACATATTCAGATTTACCTTTTAATTTATTTATAAAATAAGAATCTGGAGAAAGGCCCTTTTCTAATTCAATAGCCGCTTCTGTTGTATTTAAGTAATTTTTTATTTCTTGAAAAATAAAATTACCATATATATCATAAAAATATTCATAATTACCTAATGAATTTTTTATTTTATCTAATACCGTAGTAACATTTTCACCTACATTACAAGCTAACTTTTCTGGATATGTAAAATCTGAATAAACAAAACCTACATCTTCTCCATATTCATATTTTTGTATGTTAGAATCACTTGCGGGATCCTTGTCTAAAGTATAAACAATAACTTCACTATCTTTTTGAATTTTCTTTTTTAATTCTTCTATTTCATAAGGATACTTTTTATTTTTTTCTTTATAATAAGTAATACTTTCATCTAAAGTGCTTAAATCATCAACAGTCAAAGCTTTTGTAGAAAAATAATCACTTAGTACCTTTAAGAAATAAGCGCCGCCCTGTTCTCCGCCATCTTCACTTTTATCTAGATAGGCTTCTTGGTCTCCAATCCATTGCATTGGTGAAATAATCTCATTATCAATATCGTTAATAATAATTCGTTCTGGCGCTTCGCCGCCATAATCTCTTACTACATGTTTTATAATATCATAAATTAATACAAGCTCTTCTTCAACTAAATTTCCATTTTCATCTGTAACTTGAGTAGAATCAAAATTAACAGCTGCGGGAAGGAGTCCGCCGCATTGTCCATTTAACAAACACATCTTATCAGACAAATCTAAAGAAATACTAATTCCATTATTATCTTCTTTTGCTGTTGCATTTTGAATAACATAAACGCCTTCTGGAAACCATAAAATAGGATATTCTAAATACTTACCTGTTTTATTTAAAAAACCAACTTCAACTTCTACTTTTTTATTAATAGAAATTTGATTACGAACATCTGTAACATTGTAAATTTTTTCATCTGCTATAATATTTAAAGATGCAGTCCTGCGCATATTGGACTTACCATTTACATTAATACTCCCGCCTGTAGACTTTCCTTGAATTTCAGCAAGAGGCATTTCATATATCCAATCTAAAACAACAATTTTAACAAATTGCTCTTTTATACGCAAAGCATCAAACTCTTTTAAGAATAATTTATCTGAAAGATAAGGATAATGAATTACTTTCATTTTTACGCCCTACCTTTTATAATTCCATACTTATAATAATTTTCAAAAGAACATTCATCTATTTCCGTAGCAGTTGCAGAAAAAGAATAAACTAATCTACCCAAATTTGCAGTAGGAGTAAAACTAATATTTGTTAATTTAACTAAAATATTACCTTCTGTGTTAGATTTAAATAATTTAACATTATCATCACACAAAAATTCCATCGCCTTATCTCTATACATTTTTTCAAAAATGTAATCCTCAGAGCTTAAAATTCTATTATTTTTATTATATTCCTCATAATCACTTAGCGCATTTTTCATTGCTTCTTTTTTGCTTAAAAACAATGGCGTTTGCGCAGGAAATGCTTGTAAACTAGTCCTACAGCTATCTGTAATAATTCCATCTTCTTCTAAGTCCGCAAGGAAAGAAATTAATCCACCAACTGTAAACTGTCTATAATAATTATTCCCATTACGTCTAACAAAAGGATACTTAGAACCTAATGTAGCCGTAACACTTTCATTAACTATATATTTAAAATTACTTACTTCAGAATTAAAAGATAGCGCAAACTGAATATCTTTATTTATAAAAAAGATATTATCAAATTCAATCATTACGGGTACTTCAATTTCTTTATATAAATTTGATTCTGCCCCTATAATTTCTATAGCATATTTATACATTACTCCACTTTCAACAGTGGTATCAATCCAAGAAAAAGAACCAGTATAATTTTGTTCTTCTACCACTGTAAACCAAGATGAAAAATTATCTTTATAAGAACTTCGAGATAAATATAAAGCACCTTCACTTCCTTTTACATTTATTTTTATAGATGCGGTCCTTGGTTCTGGATCACATGTAACGCTGACCGCGCTCCCCGCATCCGCAAATGTAGGAGTGCTAAATTCTTGTTCCACATAACCTTCATAGCCACTCATTGTAGTATAAGTACATTTTACTAAATAACTATGATTTGGTAACAATCTATTTTTTAAAGTATAATTAAAATTACTTGTTAAAGAGTTAAAATTATCAATATATATTAAACCGCTATCTTCTATTTCATTTTCCGCATCCATAATTTGCAGCCTATAGCTACCAAAACCATCTATTACATCTAAATTATTTATATTATTAAAACTCAAAGTCCCCGCAATAGTAGCAGATAAATGACTAAAACTAGTGTCAATAAAATTAACGCTAGGTTTAAGAATTTTACTTATTAAAGTAACAGATGACCAGTTTGAGAAACTATCTGCATTATTTTGTAACCAAGTATATTCATCAGATAAAAAAGCATAATCACTGACACTTTTTTCTACAAACCTAAGCTGCACTTTATAATATTGATTTAATTCTAAATTTAAACCATAGTCACTTGCAAGTAATTCTACATAATATCTACCATTTTCATTCTTTAATTCACAATGTGTTTTAATTTCATTTGGATATTTATTAACATCTAAAAGACTTCTATTAGTATTAGAATTTCTTAAAGATAATTGAATTAAATTTGTATTAATATCGTTTGGTGAATTAAAACTTGTAAAACTAAAATAAATTTTACAAGTTTCACCTTCTATAAAAACTGGCTGATACGTTTCCACAATAGGTGGAAATAAAGTATTGCTCGGCATAATAATCTCCTTTTATTTCTTTTTCGTTTTATGAAGCTTACGCATTTCTAGAACCAATTCCTCAATATAACTATTTCCGCCTTCTTGCTTATAGTCCTGATAACGGCGCTCCAATAAATCTAATTCATATGTATCTATTGCTTCTTTTTCCATTACTTCATGGTATTTATCAACTATCCAGGCTTTAATATCATTTTTATCAGAGGTGATTAACATTTCAATTTTATCATTCATAGACTTCATTTCAGCCTTTTGAGACTTCTGTAATTCTATAATTTCAGCCATCTGCTCTTGTTGCTTTTCTAAAGCCTCTTCTGCTTTAAATCTATTTTTACCTCTATTTTTATACCAATCCACAACAGTAAGAATTTCTTTGCCCGCAAGTAAAACGGCAAATATAATCAATATAATTTCAGTTAAGCCAAATTGCCCAAATAAACTATCTACTGCTGAAGCAAATAAAGATATACACATATTTTCTTCTCCTCTTTTATATCTAATAATATATGAAAACCGCAATATATAAATAATAGATTTTAGTCCAAAGATTTATCAACTTGACTTTTACTAAAAAAATCATTATAATTTAAGGGAATTAAAGGGGTTGAGAAAACCTCCCTTCCCCAGAGGAGATAAGATGGAAGAAAAAAATATTATATTAATCATGAAAAAATACTTACCTTATATAGATGATGCGGTCTTAGGTAAAATCGCACAAGAAATTAGCGCCTTGAAAGAAAAAACCGCAGAACCTGATTATATACATTTTTATAATTCTCTTACTATCATAGAAAAAAAAGCATTAAAAATACTTTTAGAATTATTAAATTATAAAGAAGGAACAATTAGTATTTCAAAACTAATAGAAGAAACTCAAATAAGCAGGGCGGTAATTACAAACTTAATAGTAAAAATACAAAGAGATAAAGTGATGGAGGTAATTTCCAAAGGTGTAAAAGGAACTTACTTTAAGATAGTTGCAGAAGAACTAAAAGAGCCGATTTATTAAAATTAAATCGACTCTTATTTTTTTAATTACATCATGTCATAACGGCATAAATAGTAGCAAAACCATTTCCTGAAAAATCAAATGTTTCATTCTGTGCGGGATTTGACCAAGTTTGAACATCTGAATTACTCATATCGTAAGCACTGCCTGTACAAAATGTATTTTGGTAACCATCAGTACCAAATTGAATACTACACCAACTAATTCCTTGATCATAGCTATCTGGATCTTTAATAATGCTACCCATTGCTGCATTTGAACCATTATCGTAAATAATAAAATCTATTTTATAAGCTATAAAATCATGAGATGACGACATACCAAGAGCATAATCACTCGTAAATTGAAACTGACCCGTTGTAGATATATAATGATTATTATAGTTTATAGTCATACTTGAATTACTAACAAAGGCATCTATAGGACAATTAATAATATAACATAAATTTGTTGGTTCTATCGTTGCTCCGCTAGCACTGGGGATGCCAAATTCAAATTTGAATGATTTATTAGTATTATCTCCACTTTCTGTAACACTAACTGTAGGTTGAGCATTTGCAGAAAGCCTTGTTATGGTTGCTGTCGCTGCGGGACTTGCAAATCCAGCCGCCGTGCCAGCAGGTCCAGGACTTCCAGTATCACCCTTTGGTCCAGTGGGTCCTTCGGGTCCTCTATCACCTTTGGGTCCCTGACTTCCAGTATCCCCTTTAGCTCCATCATATCCTCTAGGACCTTGTGGACCTGTATCACCTTTGGCTCCATCATATCCTCTGGGACCTTGTGGTCCAGTATCCCCAGTATATCCTCTGGGACCTTGTGGTCCTGTAGTTCCATATACCGAAACTCCAGTATCTGTATAACATTTAGTAGAATTACCATTATAATGCCAGATATGTCCATTATCTTTTTGTATAATTATACTTGCAATTTTATTATCATATTCTGAAGATGAGGCATCTCCATAATAAGGAGTTCTAAAAGTTTCTCCACTTACGTCTGTAATCTGATCAGAACGTCCTAAAGAACCAATAGTTGAAGAATTAACAAAAGCAATTCCACGCCCAGGTCTACCATATCCACCTGTATTTCCCGTGTCGCCTTTGGGGCCTTGAGAACCCGTAGGCCCTGCTGGACCAGTATTACCTGTATTACCCTGAGGTCCTTTTATATTGCCTATCGAACTACCCCAAGAAGAACTAGAAGATTTTTTATATACATCTCCATTTGATGTATTTAAGTAATAATCTCCTGTAGTACCAGTACTAGAACTAGGATTTCCAGAACCGCTATACCAAGTAGCTCCATCTTTTCCCGCTGCTCCCGCAGGACCTTGACTTCCAGATGGTCCGGCTGGTCCTGGAGTACCTTGCGCTCCCGCCGCGCCCTCTTTACCTTGAGGTATACCAAAATTAAAAGTAAATTTTTTATTACTATTATCACCTGTTGCGGAAACAGATACCGTTGCGGTTTCCCCAGCGCTAAGCGTCTTTACCGTAGCTACAGGAGTATCGAATCCCGCAGGTAACTGATTTATTTTATTTTGAACATCTTCCGCCAAATCAGTTGAGGGAATACCGTCAAGAGGTTTTTCATACTTGCTTTCTATCTCTTCTTTTGTTGCATACTTAACTTCGGCTTCAGACTTAGATAAATAACTACCTTCATCTCCCCATTCAAACCATTTCTCACCATCATAAGCATATTCTTTAATGCCAAAGCTAACAACATCTCCTGATGCGGGCTCTGGATCTAAAGAAGGAGAAGTCTGAGTAGGATCTGCATTTACCTTACCTCGGTAATGCATTGCGCCTACGCTTGTGCTTAATCCTTCTATTTTTTTATCTATATCAGCTAAACTTTGTGTTAAGGTTTTATTATTCATTCCTACAACATCATCTGTCGTTACCTCAACAGGATAGCTGCCATTAAGTGAATTGCCTTCTTCATTTTGAATATGAACTGCATATTTAATCTTATCAGCCATTCTTATATTAAATCTCCTTTTTTAATTCTCAATATATATCAAAATTTATTTAAAAGATTCATTAAATTTAGACCAAAAAAAAGACTAACATAAGTTAGTCTTTATTCTATAAATTTTATTACTCCGTCCAATGCGCTTATGTCTGCCGCAGAAAGATTTTTGCTAGCTAGGTCCGATATTTTTATCTCTAAGGGCACGAGGTCTTCAATCTCAATCTTTTTTAATTCCTCATATTTAGTAAGAAAATCTTGTAAATCTTTATTGTCTTTTATTAAAATTTGTCCTTGCGCGCCCACACTACCATCATATTCTTTAATAAGTTTATCCTCTTGCTGGCAGAAAAATTCTCTGCGCTCATTAGCTTTCTTTATAAAGCTATAAATTTCATAAGCTGTTTTAAAAGGTAATTGAAATTCAGCTATCTTATTTAAAGTAGGAATAGCCTGAATTAACTGAATTTGAGTCATATATTATCTCCTTTTTACTCTATATATTTTAATTATAATAAATTTTTTGTCTAATGTCAATATTGATAATAGATACATTTAAAATGAGAACTCTGGATATCATAGTCGTCCGTTAATGTTCTTATAGTATCTCCAACACCTGCAGAATAATCTGTATAAATTGGATTGCCATCACTATCATAATAAAAAGTTGCTATATACCAAACTCCCTCTCCGCTTTTATAAATAATACTTACAGGTAAATAATCAAAACCATGATCTAGACCTAAATTCCAACCAAAATCCATATCAGATATAAGAAAAGAGCCTTGGCTATTAGTGAATACATTTGCGCGCAAATAATAAATTAATTCATTAATAGACATAGAATAATTATTCATAATATCTTCCAATGCACTATTAGTGCTACTAGAATCATAAACGTCCATATATGGAAATATAAGGTCTAAAGCTTCTGAAATATTGTAAACATCTTTTGCACTATTTATATTATTTAACATGTCAAGCTCATTATAATATCCTAATCTAGAAAAATTAACTCTTGTATTAGCACTAGATAAACTGCTTTGAATTACATTATTATCAAAACTAAATAGTACTCTCCCTATAGGACCACCGCCCCCGCCGCCTGAACTTATCGTATCAGTCCAGGGTACATTAACTACCATTTGACCTAAATTATTAAGCTGTACGGCATAGGTTCTACGAGCTGTACTAGAAATTGATTCAGGCGTATTATTTAATCTAGTACTTGAATATAATTTAACTCCACCTAGCGTTCCAGAACTAGCTTCAGGCAATGTATAAGCGGCGCCACCGCCACTTGCGCTAATTGTTATAGTATTGTCAACTTTAGAAATTGAAATACCATTTCCTTGTGATAAAATAATATTTCCACTTGTAAGATTGCTACTTGAAGTACCTATACTTGTTACTGTATTATTATCTACCCAAGGCACATATACATAAGCATTGCTATTGCTGTCTAATTTAACAGGGTAAATTTTTCCATTTTGAGAATATCCAGTTTTAATACCACCTAAATTTGAAGCTGTAGCCGCAGGTAAAGCGTAAGAAGAACCAGTACCATCTTCACCTTTATCGCCTTTCAACGTCATAACATAAGTACAACCAATTGTATTATTATTATTATTAATCATAGATACTTGATATAAATATCCATGTTCTTTTTCTAAAATAAAATCACCAGGTTGTAATGAACGTCCGACTGTTACAATATCTGCTTCTTGAAAAACTACTGCACTTGTAGGCAACCCTGATCCTGTTTTATTAGTAAAATATATTGAAAAACCACTTTTTCCAATTAAGTTAGTTAAATATTCAATATTTAATGTTGTTAATGCAATACCAGTAATTCTAAATAAATTATTAGTTTTTTTATCAAGAATCAAATCTCCAATCTGAAAAGCTCTTTCATCTGGATTTGAAATTGAATTAATACTAACTCCTGTACTACTTGAACTTAAAGAAAGGGTACCCTCATAAATATAAATAGAGAAACCAGGGTCACCTTTATCTCCTTTATCTCCAGAACCACCGCCACTTGCACTAATTGTTATAGTATTATTGTCTTGAGAAAGGGTAACATTATTACCCGCTTTGAGAACTATATTCCCGCCTATTTTAGAATCAGGTACGCCAGAAATAGAAAGTGTTGTTTGAATAGCAGAAGGTAAAGTAAGCTTTTGATATAAACTAGTCTTATCTTTATAGTAATAAAAAGTTGGCTCATTCTGAGAATCTATAACAACAACCATTGTAGCAATGCGAAAACCTGCAGTCTCTTCACTTGCAACATAATAGTCTGGAGTATGCCACGAATTATTGTTTACATCTTTAATTTCTTTTTGGTAACCATCAATAGGAAAATCTTTATCAACAACAGCAATACCATAATCAAAATTATAATCAGAACCGCTCCAACCTTTTACTCCTCCTATACAAACTGCTTTAATATATGATTTTTGAGTTTTTTCATCCGTCTGAATTGTTGAATCATAAATCTGATAAAATATCAAATTAGAATATCTAATTGTATTAAATGATACGTCTTTATCTCCATTTGATAGAGGTGCTAAAAGAATATCTCCTTTTTGATAATAATTATATGGTTTACCTGTTAAATTTATTATTTCATTTATATCGAAACCGACAATATTAAGTTTTGTATCACCAACAAGAATTTTATTATCCCTTGTCTCAATAATAGGCGGTTTTGGTGAAAAAAAGATTTTTGTTGTTCGTACTTTTAACCATTGTCCAAAAGTTAAAAGATTTTCTTTCGTTTCTGGTATCTCTGTATCATCATCTGATATTTTTAAACTTTTTGCAATTACATTACCCTTTTTATCTACACTAAATAAAGATTTCGTTTTACTTTCACCTAACCAGATTGCTGGCTCTTCATCGGTATACCGAATTCCATTAGTATCAATTCCAAAAGGAGAGGTAACAGGACGTTCTCCCTGAAAAAGATAACCATCATTTAAAGTAAAACCACCTATACTACCTTTATTAGCTTTTATCTTTCCTTTTTTATCTACACTAAAGTTAGCATTTTCAAAACCGCCAGTTTCACCTAGCCAAATACCTTCATTACTGTCAGGTCTAGTATCAATTCCAAAAGTTGCAGTGCTTATAATATTATCAGCCTGAGTTTCAGCTGCAGCACCTGCACTTAAAATATTATCTTGTAATGAAAAACCGCCTATTCTGCCTGCATTAGCAAAGATTGTGCCATAAATTAAAGCATTTTTAGCAGTAAGCAAACCATCTGGATTTAATTTAAAATAATGATTATCATTATCTGGATTTCCTAAGCTGTCATCGGTATTTACATTTCCCATACCAACATTTGTATAGACAGTACCTGTTTCATCTGTTAAAGTTATAGATACTGGAGTAGGAACAGGTTGTATTTCTGGATTTACTTCCCAAGTTCCATTTTCTTTTTGTTTACAGTCACTTCTCTTATAAACTTTTGTAACACTTACATCTACTCCATTAACAGATATTGTATCTTTTATGTATACAAAAATACTATTCTTTAAACCTTTTACATTATCAACTGGTATATTTACTTCAGAACCAAGAGTTAGTGAAGTTGCTGTTATTTCTCCTTTTATTTTTAATCCGTCTTGATCTGAAATTAAAACCCAACCATCTGGAATTTTATCCTTATCTTCATCAGCATCTTTATCTCCTGTATATAATAAAAATTTATCTGATGTTAATTGGTATCCAAAAGTTTTAGTTTCTGTAGCACCATTTTTAGTAGCATAGTTTTCAGAAACCTCACCTAGAATAGAGGTAGCAGTTTGTTTAAGAGTCGATTGTTTAACATAATCATTCGTAATCTCTCCAACGGTAGTTAAAATACTATTAACATTCTGCTGAAGATCGCTATAATTAGTTTTAACTGTGTCTATTTCCCCTGTAGCAATATTTATAGCTGTTTCTACGTTTCCAACTCTTGAAGAAAATCCATTTAAACTAGTTTCAAATTCGCTATATTTACTTATAATTTTATTATTATCAGAAATCTGAACCCATTTTTTCTCTCCATTTTCTTCTTGACATTCAAAAATCCATCCATATTCATTTTGACTTGAATCACTAACAATAAATAAATCGCCAATAGAATCTGTACTTTCTATTGTTGGTTCATAGCGACCTGTACGCACTTTCATTCCAGATTTAGAAATTTTATTTATTAAATCTTGATATCCATTAAAATCAGATAAATCAAAATTTTCTACCTCATTTTGTATATAAGCATTAAAATTTGAAAAAGTTTTACCATCGCTAATACTTAATGAATTTGCATTTATATTACCTGTAATATTTAATTCCCATCTATCATTATCTTTTTTTGCCTGAATTGAAGAATTTTCATCTCCAATAGCAAATCCATCTACACCAAAATATGCGCCAGATTTAGTAGAATCAACTTGGTCTTTTTCATTCCATAACGCGCGCTGACTCACTTTAAAACCAGCTATTTGTACTTCATCTGGCCTATAAGAGTCTGCAAAGAATACAACCTCACCCGCAGGTGTTATAATATTACCTTCATCATCTTTAGTTTCTTTAGATAATACTTGTAATCTACTTGCATTAATTAATAAATCAATAGTAGCCGGGTCATATTTATCAATATCAGTTGCGGGAATCTGCTTATAATCTTTCTCTCCATCAGGAATTATATAATAAATACCTTGATATTGTCCATTATTAGTAATAGTATTAAATATATTATCTCTACTAATAAGACGGGCACGGAGGTCCTCGTCTAAAGATTCTAATTCTATCTTCGAAGATCCAAGGAACTGGGTCCCCGCAATCAGTCCGCATTTTACAGTCATGGTTTTAGATATCTCTGAACCATAGACATAGCCAATCTTATTATTATTTTCAGTTTGCGGGTCCCACCACTGCGCCTGGTCAAAACTGTCTATTTTTTGCCAGACATATTTTATATCTCTTTCATTAATAGCATAATCTTTAATTAATAACTCAAGTCGCGCAGTATCTGTATAAAGTAAAGACCTACTATCAACAAAACGCATATCCGCATTTCTCTCTGGCGTCTTATCATTAAAACTTCTTACCTTAGACACTAATTCTAAAACTGGCCACTTTCCGCGTTGAGTCTCATTAAAAATTATAAGTTCTGGACTAATAATAAGATAGTTCTCGTAGCGCGCGCAACACTTAAAATGATTAGAAAACATGTTGGCCTGATCTTCATTAATAACAATAGTATCAATTCCAGGTTTCCAATCAATTACATTTACTTCTGAACGGCCATTTTCATCATCTACATAAACCTTTTGTAAAATGTATTTTTCATTTAAACAGTGCCAGCCTTCGCCGCCATAGATCTGGAAATTATCTTTATCAGCCGCGGTCACCCGCATATCTTCAACAAACCAATAATATTCAATTTTTTTAGATGAAAAAACATCTCCGCCCCTCATAAAATCGGCGCGCAGCTTCAAACTTCTATTAGAATTATCTATTATACCTAGACCTTCGCCATCTGTATCTATATTTAAAGTAAATAAAGAGCGCGCATCAATATTCCTATCTCTAGCTACGTAGCATTTTAAATTAAGTAATTTAACTTTAGCCTTACTATCTGCGTTCTTCAACTTTAAGAAAAATCTAATATTATTAATATTAGTTACATATTCTGGATTTTCAATATCAAAAACTGCATATTGATGTAAAGAATCATTTTCGCCTAAATAAGATAAAGGCTGACCTATCATTCTATTAATATCAAGAGTATAAGTTCTAGTATAAGTACCAAAATTGTGCGCGGGCGCGCCTTCTTCAGCTAGCTCTTCCTCAACATACCCCTCAAACTGCGGATTTTTAAATTCTAGTGTAATTTCAATACCGTAGTTTTCAACTGTATTTTCATCTAAGATTTCGGGATGAAAGTCAGCTTCACAAATAAGTTTAGAACCAGGTAAACCTATCTTTTCTCTAAAGTCAATAATATCTTCTTGACTTAATGGAGTCTCCACGCTTTGTTCAAGCTGGACCGCAGATACCTCCCAATTTTGAATCTGGGATACATCTATGGGCATTGGGTTATAAGCTATGTATCTATCTAGCTCACTTGTTAATATTTGAACACGCTCTCTTACACTTGGTGCTACTTTACCTATGATTTTGCGCTCGGTACTTAATAAATCGTTATTATTTATTAAAATATAAACCAGATCTCCTACAGAATAAACTGCACTTAAATCCGCGGCCGTCGCTTGAAAAGTACTAAGCTGGCTCTGTACAGTATAGTATCCAGAGGCTTCCGCAACATCGATAATAGTGCCTATAATGGTTTTATTATAACCAGCTCGCGCAAGTTTTCCATCTATTTGTATATCTATTGCTTCTAATAATGCAGAATATTTACTCACGATATATTTTCTCCTTTTAACTCGTATATCTATTAAATATAAAAATTATTTAAGGTATATTATAAAACATTACCCAAAAACAAAAGCCCCACATTAAGTAGTGGGGCTGTTTTGTCTAGAAAATACCGATAGTTTGTTTAGAAGCTGCAATAATATCATCACCAAGCTCTTGTATATTATTAGACTGTACTGTTACAGAATTAATATTAAAGTTAGTAGTATTATCATTGAAAAGATTTCCGCCATTAAAGTTACTTGATTTAATTTTACCATCTGCAATATTATTTACAAATCCTTGAACACCATCTTCTATCCAACCAGGAAGGTTTTGACCAAATTGATTTAAGAAACTTTCAGCGCCATTCCCTACCAAAACATTTTTTAACGATTCTTCAGTAAGATTACTATCAACAGCAGCTTCAAATTTATTATCACTTGGAGATCCAAGCACTTCGTTCTTACTTACTGTCGGAGGCATAGTTTCACTTCCTTCTTCTTCTTCGGTTTCATCTTTAGATTCTTCTGTGGGCATTTGTAGATTGGTAATATTTCCTATTTTTTCTGCTGCCTCTTTAAGAGCTTCTATTGCTATTTGGAGAGGACCGCCCTCTTTTGCAAATTCATTAAATAAATCAAATATATCTTTAAAAGTACCATAAATAGTTTTTAAATCTTCAATACTATTATTTATTTTATTTTCGGTTAAATAAGTATTAAATTTAGTAAGATTTTCTTCTAATTCTTTATTATATTCAGGTAATTCATTACTCATATTCTCAAAGAAACTCTTAATATTATTTTTAAGCGTATCAAATCCAGCCGAGATACCACCTTCTCCATTTATTAAATCATTAAATCTTTCCCAATTTGGTAATTCATTTAATAAAGTTTCTGCATCTGTATTAAAGCTGTCAGCAATAGACTTAGCATCAGTTTCTACATTTTGAGTTAATGTTTTCATATTAGCTTCTAAGGCTGCTAATTTACCATTTTCTCCAAAGTACTCTTTATTAATTGCTGCAACATATTTTTCGCGTTCATCATCTGCCATATTTGCGGCTTGTGCTATTTTTTCAGTATATTCTTTCTGTACTGCTAAATATTCATCGCCAAGAGCGCGAAGTTGCTCTTTATCAATATTCCAAAGATTAGCTTCGGCTTCGTTAAGTTCCTGTTGTGCTTTATCAATTTCTGCTTGATCTGCAACAAACTGATATCTATAATTACCTTCTGTATCGCGGACTAGCTGCATTTGCGTGGCGCGATTTCGCGCTTCTTCAAGCTGGAGTCTCTTAACTTCAACCTCGTATAGTGCGTTCGCGCGATCTAAGTCATATTTTGTTAATTTATCTTTTTCTTTTAAATATTTTTGTTGCTCTTGTAATAATTTATTAAGTTGCTGTTGAGCTTTGATGTTACCAGTAAAATTTTGAATAGAATCTTGATACTTTGCTTCTAGTTTACGTATTTCATATGTTTTATTAACAGTATCATAATACCTATCAGCTTGCTCATTCTGTATTCCCCATTGAGTAGAAAATAAAGTAGAACTTTCTTCACTTTGAAGTCCGCGAAAATAAGTATCAATAGCATTGTATACAGAATTAAGATACTTATCTTTAATACTTTGAATCCAAGCTTCTAAATATGAATTTCTTTTTTCGAGAGCCGCATAAAAATTAGCGTTTGCTTCATCCCAAGCTTCTTGATCTGTAATGTTTCCATTCTCATCTCTAAGAGTATCCATTTGCTCCATCCAAACCTTAGCTTCCCGCTCTGCTAACAGATATTCTTCATGAATATAATTAGATTTTAAATTATATAAATCTTGAAGTTGGGAAAATGCTGAATCTCCATAAAGTAAATTAATTAAATTCATATCATGTTCAACTATACTTTGAAGATGTTCGTAATTACTAATTTGTTCAGCAAAAGCTTCAGAAACTTTCTGCATACCAGATAGATAAAGAGATTCTGCTTCATCCATTGCAGATTTAACATCTCCCATTATCTCATAAATTGCGTTTCTAGCTTCATCGCGGCGCGCCTCTATTTCTTTTTCATTAATTTGACCATTAACTGAAAAATAAGATTTGGCAGTTTCATTTCCACTCAGAGCTGCATTAGCCATATTATATTCATAGATTCTTTGTGCAAAATCATTTAAACCTGTTTGATCTACATAAGTTTGCATATTGCTTAAAGTGTAACCTATAGCCTTAGGCAAATTATCTTCGTAGAAAGATTTCATTGCATCATAAAAATCTCGTCGAAGCTGATTTTTATCTAATCTAATTTGAATTTCTAAATCAAATTTTTGAAGTTTCAAATCTTGGACTGCTCTAATCTCTTCTTGAACTGCCTGAACCGCATCTGCGCTTTCTTCTACAGATTTAGTATATTTTTCTTGTTCTTCAATTAATTTTTCAATATCTTGAATGGTAGTTTCATCATTTGCTTCTTGCGCAGTCTTTATAATTTGATTTAAAACACTATAATTTAAACTTCCATTTTCATCATATATACTACCATTAAACTCATACCCACGGTTTCTTAAAGCTTGCTCCGTTGATTTCTCAATTTCTTCAAAAGCCTGTTTTCTAATTACTAATTGCTTTTCTAATAAATTAGATTGCTGTCGCTGAAGGTTTAAAACTTCTTTTTCTTTATCAAGTTGCTCTTGTAAATTATTTAATAATTTATCACCTGTTAAAGTTTCTTGTATAAATTGTAAATCTTCTAATTCCTTTTTTGCTTCTTCTAATGCTCTAGTAATATTTTCAACTGGATTTGCGATGTCTAAAGCGGCGGCCGCCTGCAAATTTTTAAGAGCTTTACGCTGTTCTTTTAAATTATCCTTCCCCCAGTCTGCCCATGCATCTCTAGAATATCCAAGTCTTTCTACTTCATCTAGTATAAAAGATTGTTCAACTTTATTAAAATCATCTAAATAATTTTCTAATTCTTCTGAAGAAAATTGCTTTTTTAATTCATCTAAAGCAGCTAAGCTTCCAGTTTGAGAAAGAACTAGTTGAACTTGCTGATTATATGCATCATTTGTAAGATTTAATTCACCAGCATAATGTTGTTTTCTAATTTCATCAACTTTATTATAAAAAGCCTGTAATGATTGCAATGTGTCACTATATCTATTATTAATCTCTGCACGCAGCTGTTCATCTGTTAAGTCAGCAGCATCGGCTTCAGAATAACCTAAAGCTTCTAATAGGGTTTCTCGCGTTATCTCTTTAATGTTTCCTTTTTCATCCCTAGTATAAAACCTATTTTGAGATTGGACAAAAGAATATTCCTGATAGTCTGCTAATAAGTTATTTAGCTGTTCTTTTGATATTCCCGCAACCTGAAGAATATTAGATGAAAATTTTGATAAATATCTAGCAAGATCAAAATTAGTAAAATGATCATTATCTGCAACATTTTTTTCTTTAGTTAACTCAAAATTATCATCAAAATTTTCAACTTCTTTATTTGCTTCTTCAAATTGTTGTTTTAATTTATTAAAAGTAGAATAAATATCCTTAGTGCTTTTGTTAATATCAAGTGAAGAACCAATAAATTTATAACCTTCTTTTGTTAATATAACAAATTTTTCAAATTCTACATTCCAGGCCCTTAATCTATCAAAATCTTCTTCATCTAAAATATCTCCAGGATGTAAATCTCCTAAAATATCATATATTTCTAAAACTTCTTCTTTATAATCTTTCCAGCCACTTGTAAAATCAGCTATTACAGATCTTGCAGATTTTAAGCTATTTATTAAATTTAAAAAAACATTACCTTGATTTTTAATTTCAATATTAGCTTCTTTCATTGAATTAATGAAATTATTATAAGCCTTTCTACTTGACCAATCTATTTGTCCAAAAATTGCAACTATTTTATCTAATTCTGTGCCTGTATATTGAGCTAAAAATGCAGCCTGCTTTGCAGTAGCATCTTCTCCAGCGAATTCATATACATTTTCTAAGACTTTAGAAATATTCTTTTTTTGTTCTAAAGTTAAACTAGGATCAAATTTACTTGGTTCTTCTTTAGTTCCAAAAAGTAAATCACCTATAAAATTATTTGTTGTTCTTTTTATGGTTCTTATTTCTTCATCATATCTTGCTAAAACATTTGCAGCCGCTTTACCAAGTTCTCCGTCTAATTCTGTTAATTTTTTTAACTGTTCAGAATATGTTGAAGACAATTGACCAACATCTAATTCTCTACCTTCCGCTTGAGATAATACATAGTTAGCAACAGTAGAACTAGCACCTTGCTCTATTAATCTGGTTCCCCTTTTTTCGATTTCTGTATAATTAAGATTGTTTGCTTGTTCTTGAGCTAATTCATATTGTGCAAGTTCTTTTACAGCCAAGTCTCTTTTATTAGAAGGATAATAAAAATCAAGAACTTTTTCTTTATCTTTAGTATATACTACAGTCCCGTTAGCAGTATATCCTTCAGCCTCATGCATTTTAGCATATCGAAAAGCAATGTCTTTTTCATTTTTTATCGTTGTCGATGGCAAGTGCTTTCCAAGACTATAGCTATCCTTCATTTCTTGGACTCTTTTATCTATCGCTTCTTGAGAAATAGATTTTCCTGCACTTGCTTCATACGCCTCTTTAAATTGGGTTTGCTCATAAGCGGTTTTTACTTCTTCTGGAGCATTTTGTAAAAACCATTTTGCTAACTCTATTTGAAGCAAAGACATTTGAGTTGTATTATTTTCTACCGCCTCTGCATTTTCTCTTAACGATTCTGCTAAATCCTTTAAAGCTTCTCTATCTTTAGAACTTACTACTTTTTTTTCATTATTAGTAGCTTCTTCAATAAAATTTTCTATATCTTCATTACTTTTTAAAACATTATTATTTATATTATCTATAATATCATTATATAATTTTTCTGTAAGAAGATAACCTTTTTTATTAACCCAACCAGTATTGCCAGCTATTTCTTGCCAAGTACCTGTGCCTGCTTTATTTCGCAATATTTCATAATTAGCATCTAATTCAAAGCGTGCTTTACGCATTGCTGTAAAATTAGTTAAAGCAGTTTGTTGTTCTATTTTTGCTTGCTCTTGATCTTGAATTGCTTCAAAACCTTCTTCAGATATAGTTAATCTGCCGCCTACACCTACAGATACATATTTAGCTAATTCAGAATACTTATTTAATAATTCAATAACTTGTTGATTACTTTCCTTAATAGCATCTTTCCATTCTTGTGTCCCTACTATTAAATCATCAATAGCATTTTGGGCATCGTGATAATCTTCAATAGATTGCTTAAGTTCATCATAAGATTTTTTTAAATCATCTAATGCTTTCTTTTGCTCTTCATATGCTTTTGCAGCTTCTTCTGCGGCGATTTGTGCTTTATGTTGTTCTTTATAAATAGCATCAACTGCAATAATTAATACAGCTATAACTGCCACTAATGCGGCAATAGCTAAAGCAATAGGCCATACCAGTCCCCATAATTCTTTTAATGACATATTTAAGGTTTTTAAAGAAGTTTTTATACCCAAGATTATAGGAATAAGAGCAGGTAAAATACCTATTAAAGTCATAACTATTTGCTTTACTTTTTCTACCCCAGATAAATTTTGATCAGACAAAACAGATATAATACTTTTTATTGCTTGAAAAGCTAATGTTGCGGCGGAAGCTAGCTGCATAAAAACTTGACCTAGCATCTGCTGTTGAACAGCCTTTTCTTTTTCTGTTAATTCTTTTGTAGACTTATTAATATTATTTACAGCATTTGCACATTTTTCACCAGCGGCTCCCGCCTCAGTAAAACCTGCTTTCATTGCCTCATTTAATTTTCGCATTTGATCTTCAGTAGGCTTACCTTTACCTTGTATAGCATCTAGAGCCGCAGTAATTCTATTTTTAGTTGCTTCAGAAACTTGATCTAAAGATGTTAATTCTTTAGCAGCCGCGCTGATTTCTTTTTTTTGTGATTTCCAAGTATTATAAACACTTGCATTATATCTATTTCTATTATCTGAAGTATCAACCCATTCTCTTTTAAATTCTTGTGCTTCTTCATCACTTTCAAAAGACATCTTATTAAATTCATCTTCAGAAATATGTCCTTCCCACTTTTCACCCTTTTTTAAAGTATTTGCACCCATTAATTTTTTAACCGCGCTGTCATACTTATCTTTAGCAGAAGCAGTTACTTGACCAAAATCAATACCCTGTACTCTTGCAAGCTGGCCTTCCGTAAGCTTACCTTGTTTAGCCGCTTCAAGAGCTTCTTTTAAAGTTCTTTGATCTTCCTTAGACCCACCCATATTTTCAAGAGTTAACTGAGCTGCAAAAACTTTTTGTCTGGATTGCTGTAAAGCAGTTTCTTGACCCATTAAAGCTGCCGCTTCATCTTGATTAAGAATACCTTTTCTTGCAGCCATTTGGAACGTAGCTGCTCTTTTCGTATCATTTAAAACATCTTTATGATAATCTACTGCTATAGCAGAGCCAACACCCATTTGATAAGCTCTTTGTGCTTGATTTAAATCATTTAAAGCATTTTTATATGCTTCTGTATTTTTTCTACTAACAGTTAAATTGTTAGCAAAAGCTAATATATTTTTACTTAATTGCGCACTAAATACAGAAACTAAAATTGAACCTAAATATTGAAGCGCTTGACCGCCGCCGCCAATCGCGTCAACAAAATCCCCTACTCTATCAACTAAGAAGGTTAATACATCTAATAAACTTTTAAAACTGTCACTATCAAAAAGTGAATTATATAATCTTTCACCCGCCGCACTTAACTTTTCTAAATGAGCCTCAAGACTTTCCATATAAGTATCTTGTTGCTTTTGTAAAGTGCCTTCAGAAGTTTGAGAAGTTTCAAGAGCGCTCTCATACATATCCCAGTTATTAAAGAGCGCAATTAAGTTATTATATTGCCTTTTACCTGCTAATGCAACTGCGGCCGCCTGTTGCTGAGCGCTAGTCCAAGTTTCCCATTTTGCGGCGACCTCTTCTATTACAGTACCTAGATCCCGCATATTTCCTTGCTGATCTAAGATATTAATACCCATAATAGCCATTTGGCCAGATACGTCACCAAGAGAAACTCCAAATTCATCAACTGCATCTCCCGCAACTAAAAGATCGCCCATTCGCGCGTAAATCGTCTTTAATGCAGTACCAACATTCGCCGCATCCTGACGCGTAACGGACACAATGGTAGAAATCTGCGCGGTTAATTGGTCAATATCTACACCCATCGTCGCTGCGGCGCTCGCCACTTTGCTCATTGCAGTACTAAGTTCTTCCAAATCAGATGCAGTACTTGCGGCGACCGCACTTAACTTATCTATATATAACTCCGCTTCTTCCGCGCTTACTCTATAACCATTCCACACTGCGGTCAGCTGCTCAGAAACCTCATCCGCGCTTTGCTTGGTAATATTAGCAACTTTAACTGTAACTTCGGTACGTGCGCGCACTTCCGCATCACTCAAACCTTGCTGGTAATAAATCAAAGATGCATTAGTATAATCTACTGTATTCGCGCCCAAGGATTTAGCTGCTTTATTTGCTTGTACCGCAAATTTAGCCATCTCTTCAGATGACTTGCCCGTAACTATTCTAATATTATTTAAAGAAGTATCTAATTTTTGAACAAAACTGTAAGCAGTTTGAATAGAGCCTACTATTCTATTCATTACTCTTGAATAGATACCCCACGTAAAAGTCTTTCCAAAATCTTCCGCTATTTTCTTTAAAAGCGGATGAGCCTCTTTTAATTGGTAATTAAGACCAGCCATTCCTCCGCGCACTTGAGAAAAGACAAATTGGCCTGCAGTACCTAAAGATGCAAAGCCAGTTTGGACATCAGATAAACTTAGTCCCATTTCTTTTAACCCTTGGTTTACTTTTAATGAATTAGCGGTACCTAGGGTTGAATTAAAAGTTTTTTCAAAAACCTCACTAACCTGGCCCGCCATCGTTTTAATTTTTTCTAGCTCAGCTTCGGTACCTTTAAATTGCCCAGAACTAATAAGTTTTTGACCTATTTCTGCGCTCATATTTTTAATAGCAAGTAAATTTTGCTGTATATTCTTTAATTGTGTACTATCTGATGTAAAATTAATACCAAAAGTAATCTGATTATTTGGCATATCTTCCTTTTACCTCCTAATAAAAAAACCTCTATTATCATATTATATGATAAAAGAGGCTTCATTATTAATTTAATTTACCCAAATACTTATTGTTTTATTTTATCAAGCCCAGGTATTTCTACATTTAAACTTTTTGCAATATCTGCCAATTCTTTAAACTGCGCGGGATCTAGACCCTTAAGCGCTTCGACCGCGCGCTCCGCATTTTGAGGTAAGTTCATCATTGCGTTGCGCAAAAATCCAACCAAAGTATTAGAATATTTTTCTACTTTTTCTAAACTCTCTAATAAAAGCTGATATAATTCTTTATACTCATCTGGATCCATATTTTGAAGCACTAAATCTAATAACCCACTAGTTCTAAGTTTATCATATAAATCTAACTCATTTATCCTATCTTCCGATGAAAACATAATATTAGTATAAGAATAAACAAGATTTAAATGGAAATATATATCAATAAGTAAAGGTTCGCTTACTGATTCATCTCCTAATCTAGACTTTTGAATTGTAGATAATATTATATCTTGTTTATCTGCTGCAGGCAAATATTGTAAAACTTGTATTTCAGTATTATTAAACTCAACTGTTTTTCTTTCAAGTTTGAGTTCAATTTGTAAATCTTCAAAATGAACCATTTTTATTCTCCTTTTATATCTATATATATTAATTATAATAAAATTTTTAAAGCTGGTCAATCTTTTAGCGGAATTCCAAGCACCTCTTTAAAATGATTATCCAAATCTTTAATAGCCTTATTTCTTGCTCTTGTGGTCATTTCATCTTCAAAATTTATTTTTGTTAGTTTATTTTGAATACTGTTTTCTAATTGAGAAAAACTATTGTTTATAAAAAAATCATTTAAAATCTTTTTTGTATTATTTAGAGCTTTTTTAATAGTAGATAAATTAGCTATTTGTGCATCTCTACCATATTTTATTTGACTGCGGCCATGATCTCCGCCATATTGAATGGATGCATGGTTGCTATTAACTTTATCCCAAGCGGCTATGATAGTTTCTTTTCTTAACCTTTCTAAATTTGAATTTGGATTTTCCTCTTTTAACATTCTTAAAGCTTCATATAAATAACCTTCATTGACTTTATCTACTTTTTTGCCGCCATCTTGTCTCCCTTTTATTACGTCTTGATAATATTTAAAACGTTCTTTAGATATAACATTTGTAATCCTTTGTGATTGCTGTTTTATTTCGTTTCTTATGTTTGTCATTTGTAAATTTGGCTTAAGAGTAGGCTGAAAAGTACTTGTAGAATAATCTATTCTAGGTTGTACTAAATTTGGGGTATTGAAAAATTCTTGTAAAGAATTAAAATGTATATTTTTAATTATTCCATCATTATCTTTAAAACCTAAATCAATATCAACAGTTTCTCCTGTTAAGTATTCTCTTACTTCTTCAAATAGCAAGGCTCCTCTTTTAATGTAGTCTCCTAAAAAAATATAAAAATTATTATTATCTATTGCTTTATATCTTGAAATAATGCCTTTAGTATTATCTTGTTTATAATCATCTTTTACTTGATTTAAAATAGATTCTACACTCTGATAATTATAACTTTCTGTAAGATAATTATTTATTTTTGTATAATAAAATTTTGTTTTATTTTGCAATCCAACATAACCCGTACTTAACCTAAGAGCTTGTGTTATTTCTTTGGTTCCTAACATTCTCTCACCACCTTAATAAAAAACAAGGGCTAGCGCCAACCGCCAGCCCTCTTATAAAAATTATTTATTTTTAAGTCGATTAAACCGCTTCTGATGCATCCGCGGAATCATTTCCTGTCTCAGCTTCAGCTATCGTTTCTCCATTTTCATGCCACATTACGCTATGTCCAGTATCAGCCGTTCCTTCAGCATCCTCTACGACCTGTATTACACAAAGAACTTTTCGGGTAGGGTCGAACATTGTGTATCCAGGAAAAGCATCCATTACAAAACTAAAGGTCGATGGATCGCCAGTACTAGCCATGGAGAATGTGAAGTTAGATTGAACCTTAACATTAGGGAATGTAATTTCCGCAGGCATGTCTACACCATCAGACTGACGTCTAAATAATGTACTTGCTTCAACATAGTAATAGCCACCAAAGTTAGCCATATCAATTTGCATTTCTGCAATATTAGCCGCATCTTTGGTAACATAGAAATCTACAAAAACAGACTTGCCCTTTTCTATGTCAGCCGATTCTTTAGTAAGACTTTTACCATTTTGAGCAACCTTATATCCTTCTAACATAGTAGCTAAAGAGCCATCTGCTTCAGTAGTCATAATAAACACAGGAGCAGTAGCATCTATTGTTTCATTCTTTCCCAAAGCATCTTTTAAATCTATTGTTGCATTGTCATCAGTGCCAGCAACAGCACTTGCAGTAGTATGGACATGGACTTTCTTATCAGCTTTATTATAAGCATCTCTAAAAAGACCTGCACCAGATAAGATTGAGAAGCCTATGGGCGAGAGTAAAGCATCTTCGACCGTGAATGTTAATGTTTTTTCACCTCGTTCCATTCCGCCCAGAACGCGACCCTGAGCGCGCTATTTCTAGCTGCTGCATCTTTATATATACATGCAGATTAGACTATATCTTCATCCTATTTAATAGGAGTTCCGCACTTCGAACCGCTTGGTTCTACGCTCATATGAGCTAGTCGTTGAACCTTCCTTAAAAAAAATAAGGCTTGGCTGCTGATTATCCATTTCAGGACCTCCCAGCAATTCACGGAATTTTTCTTAACATCATTACTGACGTTCGTGAGCTAGTGATAAACAATCCCACGCAATTAATCTAGTGTTACCCTTACCACCAGTAGCATATACAGTAGTAGCTGCACCCTCAATGGTAGAGGTTTTAGCACTATCTATATATAATACAGGTTGACCTTTCTTAAATTCAGTTGTACCGATTTTCATATTAGACTTAGCTTTAAAAACTACGTCGCATATTTCTCTTCATAATTTTTTATTATGGACTATCTCTTATACACGGTCTAGCCATGTATATATCCTTTTCTACTTACATGTCAATAGTAAGCATACATAGCCTATCAAGGCTATTAGTCTCTACATCGCGGTCACGCAGCTCGCGCGCCATGACTCGGGATTTGAAAAATCATTCCCCGATAGCCAAATTATTTGACCCCTGTGACATCAGGATAGGATATATTAGTGCGAGAGTTCACACCAAATCTCATAGGATTTGTATCCTCCTTTTATTTTATATTTTTAAATTTATCCTTTTTCCTCTGCAAAAATAATTGAGGATTATCTTTATACATATAATTGCCTAATTTAATAGAATCTCTTTTCCCAAATCGAAGACTTAAACTACTTGGATCATAGCTACCGCCTTCAATACCTGCTTCTAGTTTTAAAATTTCTAAAAGCTGATCTAAGAAAATTTTACTTCCACTTGTAAAAGCAGTATTAATTCTATTATTTTTTAAGCACATTATACTTCCATCTCCATCAAAATACCCTCTGATAAAATCATGTAGATATTCTTTTGGAATAATAGGAAAAGTTATTGTATTACTTTTACACTCGGTCCCGCCAAGTGCGATTATATCACTATAGATAACGACACAAGAAAAATTTAAACGCGCTGCTTGTCGATCTACACAATCATAAAGATTTCCTTCATACTGTAGCTCTTGAGCAATTTGTTTTAAAATATATTTATCTCTCTTATGAAGTGTAATATCAAACATTTTCCCACCATAAATACATCCATCTGCGAACCAAAGTCCTAGAATATAAGCCATATTATGAGACCACTTTTTAAAATAATCTTGATTAATATGATATTTTCTAGCATTTTCAGACTGAATTTTACTTTTTTCTTCTTTAGAAATTTTTTTAATACCCAGTCCTCGATGATAGCAAAAACCATATATTTGACCTTTGGTATAACGATTTTCAAAGAATTCAATCCATTCTTTTAATGTTCTAGTATTACTTTCTGCTTTAAGAATTTCTTGATCTTTATTTGATATACCCATAATCTAGCTCCTTGTTCTCATCATATAAATCTTTCATCCAATCTTCTGGTTCTTGAACATCTTTTGCACCAGCTAATTTACTTTTAATGTAAATATCATATTGCATTTTTAAAATAAAACGCTGGTATTCATCGTTTAATTGATACATAGTATAACTCATAAACGAATTTATATCTTTATGTTCTCCAACAGCAAGAATAGATACATATCTACTTAGAATAGCTACTTTTTTACCATTGCCCCCTTTTCGCTCAGCCAATTGCTGATGACGCTTTTTTAATTTTTCAACAATTCTTTGAGCTAACGCACCAGTGGGGTTGTAATTTTGTTCAGCCTTCTCATCTTCGCTATTAAAAACACAAAATATTTCAACAAGTATTTTTTTAAAAGCATTAAAATTATCTGAATTAATTTTAAAAATATTATTATCTTTATCTACCAATATAATTTCCCTATTTTCAATTTTAACATCATATTGAGGAAACAAAAGGAATAAAATTTGTTTCATATTATTAATGCTTTCATTTAAAACCTTTTCTCCTCTTCTGTTTTCAATAACTTGCATTAATATATCAAAATCACTATAAACAGATAAATTATTTTTGTCCTGTGCGCTTAGCATATCTTTTGAGAATTTTAATAATTGATATCCATATGCAAATTTATCTTCTCCTAAATAAGATAATTCTTTTAAAGTTGGTTGATGTATTGTAACATTAGCTTCTAGAAATGGAATGTCAGTTCCCGCTAAAAGTTGCAATTCATTTATCATACAGGCAAAAGCATCTCCGTTTTTCTATCATTTGCATTTCCATGAACAGCTTTGTACATTAAAGTATATCCCGCTAAATGCTCATCTAGAACCAATTCTTTACATCCCATAAAATTTAATGTTCCAATACCAGATAATTTACATTCATTTAAAATACCATCAATATATCCCGCAATCATTAAAGGTCTAAGTTCATAATCATCTAATTGCCAATAATCTGTATGACAAACTATATCAAAAGATACAGAGCAATCTCTAAATTCAGGCGAATTAGAATAATTAGGAAAATAATCATTAAATGAAATTAATATATAAGACTTAACTTCTTCATGCTCTGGCATTATTAATTTAGGAACAAAAGTAACAAATCTATGTTCTATTAACTTTGCGGGAGTCATTTTTAAAATAATTTCATTAATTTTTTCATCTGTTAAATCAGATAAACAATCTTTTGTATTAATTACCAATAATCTTTTTAATGTATCACTATGAGGACGTGAATCTACAAATAATTTTTTTACAATAGCTTCCGCATCTTTTGGGTGAGATAAAAAAGATGAATTTATTGGTTTATAAGCATCTCTTTTCATTTAATTGCTCCTTGTAACTCTTATAAAGACTCAATTTCAATAGTCTCCGAAAAATTATTTTCTGAAGTGATATAACTAAGGATAAAACTGCCTTTTCTACCTGTAACAATTTCTATGCGCGCGAATCCAGGTTCATTCTGCATTAACCTAGCGACCGCATCTCCGCAACTTAATTCCCAGTGACCATCTTCATTAAAATAATTTTCATTTATCTTATAATCTATTATATCATAAGGCTTAACCACCTTATTTCCTATAATTATATCTTCTTCTAAAATAGGGGCTTCAGGCTGATTTTCATGCATTTCTTCAATAGAATTTTGAAAAGTTTCTTTTAAAGCAACTTCTATAATACCATCTACACTTAAATTATCAATAGCTTGAACTTCCCAAGGTTTCCCACCAATAATTAACTTTGTAAATCTATGTAACGTCTTTTCAGTATTCTCATCTTTTGTTACATACATTATTAAAGTATAATTTAATTTATTAAAATAGTCTCCAGAGACTTGAGACCAGACCATAGTTTGCTCAGCTGGCCCGCGCACATAACACCAATAACTTTTATCGCCTATGCGCACTTCATATTTAGCTTGGCGAATTTGCGCCCTAAAATAAGCAGTCTCATTTTTATATTGTAAAGTCACTAGCCAATGAGTTCCATTTTCTTTCCAAATAAACACATCTCCAGGTTTCATTCCAATAGACTGAGTTCCTTCAGTAGTAGTGCCAACTCTATCTTGATTTAAACATATATCTTCAAAAGGAATAGATATAATTTTATCATCAAGATCATTACTCATTTTATTTGGATTTATTAAACATCTAAATTCTCTTTTATCTTGTAAAATTGCGGTTGCGCCTTGATAGGAATAAAGCAGGGCTTTTTTTAAAGTTTTTAATTTATCTTTATTCATTCTATCTTGTTGTCGCTGGCCGCCAGTATAATTTAATCTTGTCTTTAAATTATCTAATCCTGACATACTTTCACCAAATCCCCGATTATACTTAAACATTCAAAAATAATGCGACGATATAATCCAAAATCTTCTTCTTTTTGTAATGTAAACAAGCCCTCTAATTTACACACAAGTGATAAAAATACATGTCCATAATCAGATAGTATTAATCTATCCATCCCCGCAAGTTCTTCCATTACAGTTTCAAGCGGTTTTTGCCAGTCACCGCCTTCTTCGCGCATGGGAAGTAACTTATAAATTTGATTAGTTAATCTCTTTAAATTTTTTTGTAAATCTTTTTTTTCAATCTCTATATTATATTTTAAAATCATAAATCATCTCTCCTGTTAAAAGATGATTCCATAATAGAGCTAAAAGTAGAACGCATAACACCTTTATCATCTGCTTTTCTTCTTTTATATAATCTTTGAAGATGAAAACCTAATCTTTCATAATCTTTCTTTAAACTCAAAAGCTTAGCCATATGATTTGCCTGAGATGTAAATTTAAAATCACTACCACTATATTTCATACGAGTAAGTTCTACACTTGCCAACTGTTGACCTAACCATGCGGTAATCATATAAGTAGCTATAATATCAACTTCTTCATGAGAAAGCGCAATATTATAAACTTCTTTATCCAAATCATAATTAAAAACATCTACACGTGGAAATTCAAACATGCATATTGCAGAAAGAAAAATACCTTTTATCATTTTATAAGTTTCTTCTTTTGTCGTTTCCATGTACATATCATCTGTTATCTTTTCAAAGAAAAGATTATAAATTATAGAAAAAGGAGTGTAAGGATTAAAATTAATATTTAAAAGATTACTTTTATTTCCCTTAATCACTAACTGAAATTTAGTAGCCCCTTTAAACGCTTCTTCTTTTAACAATAATTTATAATTTTCTTCACTTTCTTCTTTTCTTAAAAAAAACTTTTGTGAATCTAAAAGAGCATAACTATCATTATCTTCAATTGTATTTTCTTCAGGAATAATAATAACTATATCCTTCACATTATAAAATTGCTTAACATCATAATCCGCAGATATAATTTTTTCATTATTATCAAAAGTAATTGTCACTATTTTGTTTCGCAGATTACTTACCAAGTACCTTATATTTAGGAGGTGCGGTTCTTCTGCTACTTCCTCCTTCAGATTCATTTTCTTTATTTATGCGGCGGGCAGCTCCTGTTTCTTCTTGAGGCTTTTCCTCTTGCGATATATTATTAATTTCAATAGCTTTGTCTACATTAAAACCAGTTTTATTGAAAATTGCTTTCCTCTTTTTAACATCATTAAGTTCATATTTGACTGCAAAATCTTTTATTAATTGAATTACTCCATCGGGCGCAAAATCCAAACAATCAAGCAGTTCATCTAAAGAGCCATTTAATAATAAACTCTTAATATCTTCTTCTGTATATGCATATTCTGGCTCCACCTGTCCAAGAAGTTCTTTAACAAGCTCTTCATTATCAATTCTTAAGCAATTTTGTATAATATACATACCACCAGGCACATAAGATAATTTTCTTAACTCTTCTGCGCTGATTTCTTTAGTTTCTTTATTATTAAATCTACGAGTAACACCTAAATCAGGTACTTCATATCCAACAGATGCGCCAGATCTATTAGTAACTTTTATTAAAGTATTTTTTCCTATCATATTAAATTATTATCTCCTTTTATCTCTTTTAATAGGCGGAAGTGGAGAAACCCACCTCCGCCTTATTTAAATTATTTCTTTAAAGACGAATTTTGATATATACAAATGTTATTTGTAATTATAGTACCTACACCAAAATTCTTAAATGCACGTACTTCGCGCGACCAGTCTTGATTTTTCCATTCATCTACCATTGTCTCGCCTTCAAAAGCAATCTTAACGGGCTTGTCAGCGCCAACAGGAATAATCCAAGCATACGAAGGATCTATAACTTTCTTAGTATTAGTTTCATCAGTAAAAGACTGATTAAGAATTATAACATCATGACCTTTATAATTACCAAGATATCCATTCTCCCAATATTTATCTTTCATATTATCCGAAATCCAACTATTCGAATCGGGATGCATTTCTGCAGCAAATTCAAAAGTACAATAAATTGTAGATTTACCATACGAATCCGCTACTGCAAGCAATTTATCCATTTCTCCTTCTTTAAATTGAATATCAATATGCTTATTAGCATCTTGTAAGCTAGTTACGGATGCAAGCAAAGCTTTTTCGATTTCAACATAAATTGATTCATCTATTGCTTCCATTAAAATATCAAGTATAGTAGAGAAATCAATTCTTCCAGAAAGGAACTCTTCAAGACCTATTTGAGCTGCACCTGCAACTGCGGTCATCTTAACTTCAAAGCTCTTTCCATCCAATTTAAAGACTTCATATACACCAGCCTCGTGCGCTGTAGTTATAAACTGTTTAGCACGTCTGCGCGAAGCTGCTGTAACTCTCTGTGTAAAAACAGGCTTGTCACCACGCGCAAAAGTCTTTATTTCCGCAAATCTACCATATTGTTCCATAACTCTCTGAGGAATTACATCATCAATAGTCTGTTCAATAAGCGAGAATATAAGATTTTGATTTTCTCTATACAAAGCATAGGTACTTGCATAATTATTAAGTTCTGTTCTTAAAGTTTCGTTTAAATCACTATAACTAAACTTCTGATCTCCAAAAGAATATGCTACAGGAGCAGAAGACTTCGCATTAGCGACTATTTTAGCTAATTCAAATAAATTTTTCTTATCTAACATTCTTCTTTACCCCCTTATTTTATTCTCTGAAGCTTAACGCCCTTTTGTCCATCAGGCATAGTATAAATTTTTACAACTTGCCATTGCATTTCTGCCGTATCTGCGCCATCCTTTTTCAAATAACCAGTTTCCGCATCAGGAGCTACCTTGTCTCCTATATTTAACTCACTTACACCTTTGGTTTCCCCATCGGCGCTCGTAGCAGCTGTATCAAAGCAGTTAGTTGTAAATATATCACCAACATTGGTTTTAAATAAACGAGGCACCATAACATCACCAAGGTAATCACTCTTTATAAGAGCATAATCTTTATAGTGCTTTCTATTTTCATAAAATTTTACTTCATTAAAAACTAACATCATCTCGCCGTCACCATCAAAGCTAACTTTATTTTCTTTATAATTATACTTTGCAAACTGGCCATTCTCGAGAATATTAATGCTAGAATCACAGGGAAGCTGTGCATAAATCTGACCTGTTCTCTGTGCAGAAAGATGGTTAGGCTCTACTTGGCCAAATCCAATTCTATCAATTTTTTCAGGCATTTTTATATTTTCCTCCTAATTTATTTTGCTCTCTTTTGCGTAGCAGCACACGCTTTAACCCATGCGGGAACATTATCTTCTTCTGTTAAAGTAAACAATATCGCGCTTTCAGGGTTTATATTTTTGTTATCTTCTTGTGCAAAATTTACTTTCTTTCGCACGCAGATAACAGACAACTTGCTCTCAATTTCTTCTAATGTATAATCTGATTTATTTTTTATGACATCAGCCTTATCTTCATCAGATAACATATAGAAGCTATCAATTAACTTATCCTTTTCTGCATCCTCAACCTTTTTCTTAAAGGCTATTAAAGAATCGTATTCAGCTAAAAGACTATTATATTTTTCTTCAATACCTTGAAGTTGAGTGTACTTATCATTAAGTTCAGCATATTGCTGCTTTAATAATGAATACTCTTTCTCCTTGTCATCCTCTTCGAGCTTAGATTCTTGTTCTTCAGGCTCCTTTTCCTCAGCATTACCTTCTTCTGTCTTGCTAAAATTGAGGTCCTGTTCTGTGTTTTCCAATACAGGTGCTGGATCAAGTTCTGGAGCATTTTCATTCTGAATTTCTTGAACTTCAGTATTTTCGTCCATCTCTTTTCCTCCTTGCAATGCAAAATTTAAATTTTTCAAATCTTGCATCATAGAATAAAGGGTATTTCTAAAATCAGCATCTAATTTGGTAAATGTAGAGCTAACATTTGGTGCGGTAATGCTAGATCCTTCAAAACAAGGTTCTACATCTTCACCTAAGATACATAACTTAGAGAATATCGCGTCATTTATTATGAAAAATTCCATATCATTCTTAGAATTTTTTGCCCAATGTCCTTGCAAAGTTTTTTGGTCTAATTCCATAGAATGAGGTCTTCCTTCTTTAATAGCAACTTCGCATTCGGGAAATTGACCAGTCCATAAGAAACCAGTAGTCATAAGATATTCCCGCTCTACTTCATTGCCAAAATCATCTGTATCTATAAATTTTTGAAACCACACTCGCGCGTCTGGCGCAACAAATCCATAAGGCTTAGTAAGATAATTTACTTTAATGCCCTCATCATCTATTATAATTTGTTCACCATGATCTATAAAATCTTCTTTATTTTCTTTATAAGCTCCAACAATAGGGGCGCCGCGCAAGGTTTTAGACATTTCTATTGCGGTTTCTTTATCTATATAAGATTTATTTCTATTTTCTCCAATATACAAAACCTTAATTTCACAGCTACTCATTAGTGGATTTAAATCAACAGGCTGTAAATTAATAAATTCTGGATTTTGTATAGTTGCAACAGACTTATGCATTAATCTGCTCCTCCTTTAATTCATCGATTCCCGATTTGCGATTGTCTTTTCTGATTTCTCATCATCAGGTTTCTCTTTTCGTCCAACTTTATTATCAGAACTATTATCTCTTTGAATTGCGCTAGGACTCATCTGATTTGAAGTAATAGGCGGAACAAACATAGAAACCAAATCTAATATATTATTTTCAAAATAAGCATTTGCTAATATTGAACTTTGAGATTGACCCAACGCAATTTGCGGTAACATTTTAGAATAACCTAATTGCGCTTGCTCTTTATACATTTTAGACAATTCTTTATAATTATATATTGTTGTATTTAATAGCTGCAATTTATAAGTTACTTTTTTATTTATATCAAATTGCTTTAATATATTATTTAAAAAAGCTTCAAACTGTAATAATAAATTATAAATTGCTGCTTCATCATTCAAAATAGATTTTTCAAGAGCTATATTACCATCAGTATTAAAAAGATTTTGCGCAGTACCAGATTCATTATATACTGTACGCTCTACCTTTTCCAATTCATCTACACTAGTAGTGGTATTTCTATCAGCCATATCCGCAACATCGACGTCCGCAAAAGTAGTTAAGACATCAATACCAATAGCTCTACCTAACATTTGAACTGCATTATTATGCAATTCTCTTGCTTCATCTACATCAAATATTAAATCTCCATTTTTATCAAACGGCATTTTTTGGATAATAATTTTTAAAAGCTGTTGAGCCATCTTTTTTCTATCCAAATCTTGTGCGGCATCTAGATCTATAATTGCGGGGACTACATTTATAAACATAGGAAAATCTTCGCCATTAACATTAAATTTGATAACTTTTCCTATTTCTAAAAGATACCAACCTTTTGTATCTCCCTGATAATCAGGAACTAACTTACCTTGTTTATATAATATATATCCTTTTTTAAACTCTTTAGGAAATAAATTTAAAACTTTCGCTCGCTGCTCCGCATCTCTAAAATATTCATCAAAGAATTTCATATTAAATTCAATAGCGGAAAAACCATTTACAGTATACCTTGTGCGGCAATACCTTATTGGTAATTCTTGTAATGAAAAACCGCTTGCGGTTTCAACTATATATCCATAATAACAACCATTAGTAATTACTTTTAAAGCAATTTCACCTAAAATCTTTTTTATATTACAATTATCCATATAAGATAAAGTTTTTGAAAAATTTCTCAATATTTTATCTTCTGGCGCCGAATCATCTATAATATAAGGGGTAATCATCCAATCATACCTATATAAAAAAGCCATATATCTACATAATCTTGAATAAATACCACTAGTTTTATAAAAGAAATTAGATATTTCTCTCATTGTCTCTAAATCATATTTGCTAATTGCATTTAAAACAAATTTTTTATCTGCAAGTTGTGTGTTTAAACTTTTATAATCACCTAAACTTAAAACTGCATCATCTAATGTTTTTACGCCTATCTTGACTTTATTAAAATCTAAAGGTGGCGCCGCCATGGAGAAGCCCTTTTCTTTAATTTGTTGTAATCTATTAATCAAAATAAGCACCTCACATTCTTTATTAATAACCTGCTGCCCGCATAATATAATCATAATTCATTCTTGCTTCATCCCAATAGGGAATTGCAATAAGAGTAATATTATGTTTTTTACAATATTCTCTTTTTAACATATCATTATATTGTTGCTTTTGCAAGCCTTCTAATCCTCCGAATTTACTCTTCGCGAGAAAATGTTGTATACCCTGATATTCTATTAAGAAATCTAGGTTTCCATCATCATCGAACACGGCAAAATCAAAACGGAGCTGGTGGTTGGAATTGCTTAGCAAGTCAGGGAAACTGTACTCCTCTTTAAAATTTAATCCAGCCTCTTGTAAAATTTCTTCAATTTTTATTTCTCCTCTGCTGGCTCTCATTTTTAACAACTCCTTTACTATTAAATATAAAAATTAACTCAAAAGACTTAATAACTTTTGTCCACTAATTTGGAGTAAAAAACAAAAAATCTTTTATACTTCTTTTTTTCTTTTTCCTGCTGCGGTCTTCTTCTTTTTTAATATAATATAAACCATAAAACAAAGCAGAACATTTATCTTTTTTAATTGTACGAGTAGATTGCTTTAATATAATATTTACACCTTCATTTTCTTCTACTAAATTTAAAAGTTGCGCTTTTAAAATAGAAGTACGAGTAAAAGGAGTTAGATATTCTGCGCGCTTGTCCGCATCCATATTTTGTCCTACTTTTGTAGCTAATAATTTTACTTTAGCTTGATTTTCATCTATTAAAAATTTAATTTTACCACTTGATAATTGCATTTGAGTATATGAATAAGCTTCTGTATTTATAGGAGCATTTGCTTTTATTAAATATAAAGCATCTGCTTCTGTTTCAGATGTACGGAATTTTTTATAGAATCCTTCTTCATCATTTTCAACTCCAAAGTCTGGAAAAATTTCTCCTGTCTTTGGGTCCTTTTGACTTTTTATCATGTAGTCCACGAGTCCAATACCTACATTTATATTCTATATAGTTCGCTATACTATATACGTTCTCTTATGAACTGCTTTATGTTTCCATAAAGATTAGACTATATCTTCTATGTTTCCCATTTCCACTGTCAATCGCTTACAGTGTACTCCCTTTCGGGATAGTCGTTGAACTTTTTAATCAAAATCTATATTTTGATTAACTTAGCTGCTGATTGCCCTCATCTTAATATGTTAGGGTTTTCCAGCAATTAAAGAAATTTTAAATGAGCTATGTTTATTTAACCCATTGGCATCTATAGCTATGACCTTTGCTTTATATTTATAATACAAACGCTTTAAATTGATAGCTTGCTGTTCAAAATGCTCTTCATCATAAGTATATAAATTTACTATACTTTTTAAAGAACTACCTTGCCCTTGCGGCGTTACTCTAATCACAATAACCTCTGTACTACATCCTTTCCTTCCTACATCCACACCTAATACATAATAAGCTGTTTTAAGCGCGCGCCCGCTATATTCATACTCCGGCTGCATTAATACTCTATGTCGATCAAAAATCTCTGAACTAAAGTAAGCATTTTCCGCATCTCCGCACCACTCTGATTCAAATTCTCTAGCAAAAGATGCATCATTATATGTCGTAATAATCTTATATTTCTATAAGTACTGACTATCTCTTATTTATCTATTATTTAGATAAAAACTCTTTTTCAAATTGCGTACCAATAGCAATCTTACTCCTCTTCACGAGGATAGTCGATACAGGTTCCGTTTAAAATCCATTTTTTCATTTTTTTTTATAAACAGGCAAATGAGTAAATTGACAACCATAACAAATCTTTTTTATTTCACTAAAAGAATAATTTTGACCAAATTTATCATAAACTTCATTTAATGTATGATTTACAAAATATTCTCTTAAAGCAAGAACCTCTTTGTCTGTTATTTTTGCTTTTGGATTTGATTCTCCAGTATTATTTATAGTATTTTTTCTAATAGGATATGTATAATTACCTATATTATTCCAAGTAATACCTTTATTAATCATCGTTACTAAACTTTTACTAATATTATATTTTTTAGCGATATCCTGTAATAATATAGTTTCTTTTAATAATAGTTCTTTTATTTCTATAATTTGGATTTCTGTTAATTTTCTTGCTACAGCTGTATCTAAGCCACCAGCTTGTGTATTATATCCATTGTTTACACTATCATATAATTTAATATAATATTTTTCTTTTTCATTTAACTGTTCATTTGTAAAGTTATCTGATTGCTCAATAATCTCATAAGAAAAATTATCAAAACCATATTTTCTTAATGCTCGATAAAATTTTGTATTATAATCTTCTATCTTTGAATTAAGAAAATTTCTTTTATGTTCTTGATATCTTTTTTCTAAATTTTGACTTTTCCCAATATAGATTTTATTATTAATCTTATTAGTAAATTTATATATACCTTTCATTTTTATTCCTTTAAATTTTAAACGATTTCCCACGGGATTCTCTTGCTATTTTATAGTTTAGAGTTCCCCGTTAGCATGCTAAATAGCATACCCCAGCGGTAACTGGTAAAAAGTTATATGGCACTGACTCAATAGGTCCACCATCTAATTTAAGTTCCTCGATAAAGCTTTTGGGCTGGAGCCCTTCCGCAACAGGAACTCGATAGCTACCGCCTAATATAATTGCTTCATCTGGCTCTGTAACAGATTGGATTGCGAGCTGAATCAGCTTGGAATAGGCGAAGGAATTTTTAAACCCGGCCGTAGTAATATAGACTTGACTCTTATTAACATTTTCTTCTCTATGTCTAGATCCATCTGGAAGACGTCGGTCTACGGACATTGTCAAAAAGATATTAATCTATATCTTCTTGGACTATCTCTTCAACTATTTTATTTAGTTGCGGTGCGCTTCAAGCAGCGACCAAATCTGCCTTACTGGGCTACATTCATCACCCATAGTCTCTACACCTTCCTCAAAAGAGGCTTGGCACGGGATTTTTTGACCGTTCCCCGTTAGCCTGCTTATAACAGACACCCTTGTGTCACAGGTTCACACCGAGTTTCTCTAACAGCTCACGCCGCTAGGCCCCAAAAACTAGGGATAATGACCTCATTTAATAAGGTCTGGTCTATTAAGACACATTCCTCCATCAAACCCCCCGTTGCACGCTTACCACGCGAACTTTGGCGGGCCGCAATGACATCTAGCACACTTCCATTTTTAAAAATTAATTCAATATTATCTTTACCTGTTTTGGTTTTACCTCTTGTAAGATTAAGCTCATTATTTAATCCAGGAATTAACTTACATAATTCATCTGTCTTTTCCTTCGCGATGCCTAGAGCCTGCTCTTTCGATTTATTATCTTAAAGGCTTTTTATCCTTTAATTCTTACACTTACGTTTCGTGTAAGTCTAGCATATCTTTTTACCTTCAACTTTACTTGCTAAGGTAATGCGGTCTCTTGGGTAGATTATATCTTTTCACTACCTATGCGTTGCCCCTGACTATACTTAGCATAGCCTTCGGTTCGGATTAGCATTTCAGCTTTCCCGCTTAATACCGCATTTTTAATATTAAATTTCTTTAATATTCGGCAAATTATTTACCGCCTGTAGTTACGAACAAGTGCGCGCCAGGGTAAAGAATACATCTTAACATTAGAACCAAGAAAGATAAAAAACTTTTACTATAACCACGCGGAAATGTTGCATAAGTATAACGATGCCTCATACAAGCCCTAAGAAAAATTCGCTGATATGTAAATAGTTTAAAGTTTTGGGGGTTAGATCCACACAAAAATTCTACAAACATATCTGGGTACTCGCGCCAATAGGCAACATACTGTCGGATAATAGGCATCTGCGCCTTAATGCGCTCTTCCGATAATCCTTGCTTTTTCATATTTTTATTATGAGAAAGCTCCATTAAATCTTTAAGTGCCAATCATTCATCAGCCTCCTCTTCATATATTTTTTTATCTTGTTCTATTTGCTCTTGTAGAACTTCATTATATTCTTCATGATCTTGGTCTTGCAACTCTTCATAGCTTTCTGTATTATTTTCTTCGCGCTCGTTCATTTCTTTCTGGATCTGAATCTTTTTAAGCGCAGCCTCGATTTGCTGTCCAAAACCTAAATCTTGAGTAATTAATTTTTTAGTATATGCTTGCATATCTTGTAATGTAATATCAATTTTATCTTGCGGTACGTCGGTCGCAAATCTAGGTATAAACCCGCCATCGCGTTCCGCCATGGCAATTAACTCGCCTACACAATCTACTGCGTCGCCGCGTTCTTCTTTATTCTGCGCCGCTGTAAATTTTGCGGATTTCCGCAATGATTCATATACTTTTGATAATTTTTGGAAACCATCTATGTCACCCGCATCAATATATTGATTCATTTTAAGATTTGTTTTACATAATACTATTAATGTGTTTGCGGTATCCGCATCCTGGATATCAAAAGAGTTCATCATTTCAGTGTAGTTTCGCTCTAATTCAACCCAGTCTGAAGGAGTATAAGTCCTCCCCCATTTCATAGCAAGATATATTTTATCTTCATTAGTAAGGGAGGCCGCGGGATCTGGAAGGTCTTCCGCTTTAATAAATTTATTTTCATCAAATAAGTTATTTGGCCCAATAAAAGTACCTGGCGGCGCATTCATATAAGCCTCATTTTGGCTCTCTGTACTAGCTAAAGTTTTATATTCTGCTTCAGTAATTTCACCTTTTGCTTTTTTTATTCTAAGCTCTTCATCTTTTTGCGCTTGCTTTTCTTCACGGACCTGCGCTTCAAGCTGTAACCGCTCTGTATCCGCCCAGCAATAGCCCTTCCACTGTTTAAGTTTCATTTTGGAAAGATACTTACCAAAAATAACCATTCCGCTTACTTTTGTAGGGTCGCGCGCAAATTCGCGATCCCGCAAAATGTTCCACTCCGCAGGCACATAAGGTACATCCATTTTTTCCAAGAGCCAAAGAAAAGTTTCAGGCGCGAAAGGGTCTACGTGCATAGTCAAGCATTTTTTACACATTTCAGTTTTTATACCGTTTTTATAAGTATAAAAATTTGCCTCATCCATTGTTTTTTGACATTTACTACAAGTACATTTTGCGCTCATGCTTACTTACCTCTTTTTTCCTTATACTTTTTATTGCGACACTCTTTACATATGGAATACCAGCCATCTTTGGATGCCTTATTTTTTGAAAAAAATCGATTATGAGCTAATTTAATTTGCCCACAGCATGAACACTTTTTCCAATTACCCACTTCAACCTCGGTATAGTACCAAAGGATATAGTCCTCGCGCGCGCGATCCGCCAACATTTTAGGAATTTTATTGCGCCACAAGGAAGATAAATATTCAACTGAATATTTTACTTGATATTTTTCTTCAAGAATTTTTTGAATTTCAATATTTTGTTTTCCCGCAATTTTAAGCTGCACTATATCCAAAAGAATGGGGTGATCTTTAAGAGTTTTGCCCAAAAGCACATCAAAATCCTCAAGCAAATAATGAAAATCGCTTGAGTGCTTATTGCGCAAACCCTCGTCCAAGAGCGCATAGTTACAGAGGATCGCGCTTATGTGCTTAGGGTTAAAAAGAGAAACGAGACCGTCATCATGCGGTTCCCCCTCCTCATCGAACCAGATCTTTTCATTGAGCTGGATACTATGACTGCTATGCGCGGCCCCCGTAGAATAAATAGGCTGCTTAAACATATTTTTAAGAACATATTGATCTTGATGCATCTGAATTGCCTGCTTCTTGAGCTTAAATTTGCGCATCCCCGTTGCGCGCTTCGCCTCTTCTTCAATGCGCGCGGTCTCTGTCCGCAGTTCCTTTAGGCCAGGTATAGAATTAATATCATCCTGAGTTATAGAAACTTTGGGGGTAAGTATAACATTTTTATCATTTATAATTAAATTATAGAGGCCATCCTCGCCATTCTCAAATTTGCTTACTAAATCCTCATAAGAAGTCTCTCTTTTATTTATAGTTACTAATCTATTTTTTGTAAGAAGAGTATAATTTTTCTTTTCTTCTTTTGTCATAGGTTCTAATATATAATCACCTAAAATTTCTAAATAATGCGGTGTGAGTTGAGAAGGAGATGCTTCATCTATAATTTTTTGAACGAGCGCTGTCCGCTCTTCTTTTGTTTTAAGTGAATAATCTAACTGCATTTATATCTCCTTTATATTAGTATTATACAAAAATTTTTTACCTTGGGCAAAAGTTTTTAAGCGTTAACAATCGTCTTTTGGATCTAGATATGCATGCATATTATTTTAATTAAAAAAAGAACTTTAAGAAAATTTTAAATTTTCATTAAATAAAAGAATTGTTTTATTTTATCGTTTTTTAAAATGTAAATTTGTTTTTAAGAGTGAAATGTCGTGATAATATCCAAATCTCAAATCCAGAAAAAATTCTCCCGAAAGGGGTATCCCCCCATTTATATTTTTGGTACGCTGTGTTGACGCGGTTTTCGCGAGAGCTTTTGAGTAAAAATATAGTGCCCCATAAAATAGTCGTCGCGCCGCGTGCAAATGTCACGCGGCCGATTTTCACAATGTGAAAAGTATGTGAAATTTTTATGAAGCATTTGAAAAAATTATATAAAAACAAAAATTTCACATAATGTTCACATTGTGAAATTATCGTGAGTGCCCGCCGCAAGGCGATTCACAATGTGAAAACTGGGTGTTAAAAGTGTGAAATCTAGGTGAAAGTTGTGTGAAAATTAGAGAAAAATCCCGAAACCCTTTCTTTTTTATGAAAACTGTGTGAAATACTGTGATAGAATGGTAATACTTTGGGAAAATTATTGTGAAGTGTGAAAATTGCGTGAAAAATGTAAAGTGTGGAAACTATGAAAGATTTGTTAAAAAATCTTTCTTAAAATTTTTACAAAAAAAGTATCTTAATTCTCTTGACATTTTACTTGAAAGGGTTTATAATAGACTTGATAAAAAGATAGGAGGTTAGCAGAGGGCACGCCGTAAGCCTCTCCAAAAAAACACGGCGGACAAAATATAGTGAGGCTAATCCTTGAGGGATTAACCGCGATAAGATTAAATTGGAGAAAAAAAATGAGAGAATATATTAACGCAAATCAGATTATCGACCTTATGGTCTTAGCCGATTCCATAAATAATGAAACTATTTCTAATGCACCTGTAACACAGGGTGCTATTTATGATAATACAATTAATATTATTACTAATTATCTTAAAGAAAATACCACTTTGCAAGAGCATTTTCAAGACTGCATCGATTGCATTATAGAATCAACCATTTACCGCACAACAATTAAAGACTTGATCAAAACTTTGGAATATAATGAGATTTATATTGCTGAAAATATGATTAAAGCACATTATTATGTAACAGTAAGAGATGAAAACGGAATTATTACAGAGCAAGAAAACGGCAATATATCAACCACAAAACAGAATATGCGTGAATATACTTGGCAAATAGGTATGCGATATCGTTATCATTATATGCCCTATGGTTTGAGTATGACTTTTACTTTTTCAAGGATAGTAAACCACAATGAGAAAAAATTTATTGTAAAGAATGGAAAAATAAACGATAGTGAATTAGAAGAATTCTTAAAAAATTAAAAAAAATAAATAAAGCGGGTGTTCAAAAAAGCACCCGCTTTATATTACTCTTTCGTTCAAACCCGCCCTAAAGTGTAAAAAGAATGAAATAATTATTTTCTTTATAATT
>CANQPA010000003.1 GCA_947625635.1 uncultured Bacilli bacterium | reverse complement strand
GGAGATGATGTAAGAACTGTGGGGCATGGACTTACACTTGAATATACGGGTAATTATTTTTTGAAGTATGGAATAAATCCAGATGATTATCATCCTGGAGATAAGATTCCAGTTGATATAGTTGATCAAGTTGAACTTGAAGTTATAGCGGATGCTAGAAGTGATATTGAAAATACTCTTGCGAATAATGAAATTGTACTTTCAAATAATCAGATAGAAGCTTTAATTTCACAGAAGTATAATACTGGTAATATAAGTGGGTTTGTATCTGCCTTTAAAAAATATGGTGATACTGATGAACTGTATACAAATTGGTTTTATAGAAGTATAAGAAAAGGTTTTGAAACTGGATTATCAAGAAGAAGAAAAGCAGAATGGGAATTATTTCATAATGGTAAATATGTTTATAATACTTGATAAAAATAAAGTGAGGGGATTTTTTTATGAAAGATAAATCTAAATTAACTGCTATTATATTGGTTGTATTAGTAATAATCGTTGTTATTGTTACATCATTTTATAATAAAAATGATAAAATAAATGAAAATGAGATAAGTATTGTAACTAATTATAGTAATTTTTATACGGTTAATTCTTGTTTATATAGATTTATTACATATTTATCGTCCAATGATAGAGAAAGTTTGATTCTCGTTTTAGATGACAATTATAAAAAAAATCAAAAAGTAACAATTGAAAATGTTATGGAGTTCTTACCTCGAGTTGATTCTGATTCGACATTTACATCTAAAAAAATGTATTACGAAAAATTGAATAATAATATTACTAAGTATTATGTATATGGAAATATTGAAAAAAATCTTCTATATGAAAATGGTACAGTTGATAATTATGAAAATAAAGATGTTTATTTTATTGTTTACTTAGATTCCACTAGTAAAACTTTTTCAGTTGAACCATATTCTGGCAAAATATTTACGGATGGTGAAGAAGATGAATAAAAAAACAATAAAAGATATATTAATTGTCATTATAGTGTTAGTAGGGCTTTTAATTTTATATTTCTTATTAAGAAGTTTAACCCCTAAGGATGAAGAAGAATATGATGAATATTTGAAAGATTATAAAGTTAATGAGTATATAGCTACTTATATATCTGATGAGGCTATGGCAAGAATATATTTAAATGATTATATATATACGATGCACAATGACCCGAATAAAGCTTATAATTTGCTAGCTGAAGAGTATAGAAACAAAAAATTTGGTAATAAACAAAATTATATAGATTATATAAATTCTTTAGGTAATAATACATATACATTATCTAGATATTATAAACAGGCTGCAGATGAATATATAATATTTGGAGTGTATGATCAATATGAAAATATATATATATTTAAAACCAAAGGTGTTATGCAATATGAATTATATTTAGATGATTATACAGTAGAAATATAGGTGATAATAATGAAGTTAAGATTTAAAGCAGAAGCTAAAGATGTATTAATATTTTGTATATTTGCAGTAGTTTGGTTAATAGTAGTTGCTTTTGCAGTATCAAATGTATCTCAGTTTATAAAAGGGGAATCTTTTACTTTTAATTTGTTTCTGGCCTTTTTTCCACAAAATATAGCCGCTACAATAGTATTTTTTTTGGCTGGCCTTGTAGCCGTTTTTGCTGGCGTTAAATCAATATTTTTAGAAAAGGAAGAGGATGCAACAGGAATAGGTATTTCTATTGGGCAAAAAAAAGAAAAAAATTATTCTAGATGGGCTAAAGAAAAAGAAGTTCAGAATGGTTTAGATGTTAGGGAAGTAGACCCTTTGGCTCCTAAGGCCGATGCTGCTGGAATTCCATTAATTATGAATCCTAAAAAAGTATGGGTTGATAATGGTGGATATCATAATTTGGTTATAGGTTCTACCGGTGCAGGAAAAACTCAAACAACAGTATTACCTATGGTAAATTTACTGGCTAAACACGATGAGTCTATGATTATCACAGACCCTAAGGGAGAAATATATGAGCAAACTTCTAATTATTTGAAGAGTTTAGGTTATAATATTGTTTTATTAAATTTCCGTGATCCACAGCAAGGGAATGCTTGGAATCCTATGTATTTACCATATTCATTATATAAAGATGGAAATATAGATAAATCAGTTGAGTTACTTGAGGATTTAGCTGCAAATATTCTTCATGATCCAAGTGCGAAAGGACAAGACCCTTTCTGGGAAAATACATCTGCAGATTATTTTGCAGGGTTAGCTTGTGCACTTTTTGAAGATGCTGATCCATCAGAAATAAATTTAAATTCTATAAGTTTAATGACAACCGTTGGCGAAGAAAAATTAGCTAACACTACATATGTAAAAGATTATTTTAGTTATAAGGATCCAGCTGGAACAGCATATACGAAAGCTTCTTCCACCTTAATGGCTCCAAGCGAAACAAAGGGAAGTATATTATCTGTATTTAAGCAAAAAATACAGTTGTTTGCATCTCGTGCTAATTTATCTGAAATGCTGTCTAATAACGATTTCGATATGAGGGATATAGGTAGAAAAAAGACGGCTGTGTTTATAGTTATACAGGATGAAAAAACAACATATCATTCCCTTGTTACAATTTTTTTAAAGCAGTGTTATGAAACTTTAATTTCAGTTGCTCAAGAATCTGGTGGAAAATTACCGCATAGGACTAATTTTATATTGGATGAGTTTGCTAATATGCCACCTTTAAAAGATGTAACTACTATGGTTACAGCTGCTCGTTCAAGAAATATTAGATTTACTTTTATAATTCAAAACTTTGCTCAACTTAATGAAGTTTATGGTAAAGAAAATGGAGAAACTATAAAAGGAAACTGTGGTAATATTGTTTATCTAATAAGTACGGAACTTTCTGCACTCGAAGAGATAAGTAAAATGTGTGGTGAAGTTAAATCAAAAGAAAAAGAAAAAACTTCTTCAACACCATTAGTTACTGTAAGTGATCTTCAAAGATTAAGCCAATGGGAAACAATTATTTTGAGATTAAGAACTATGCCTTTTAAGACAAAATTAACTCCTAATTTTCAGATGAACTGGGGGCATAATTTCCCTAAAGCTTCATATCCTCATAGAGAAAAACAACCTGTAAAAACATTTGATTTAAAAGCTTTTGTGAATAAAAAAAGAGAGGAAAAGATTAATAATATGTTAGGCGGGGAATCCTTAGGCGGATACGAGATGCCTAAAGTACCACCTTTTATGCCTGAGAATGCATATAATCCTTTTTCTGAAATTTCAAAATCTGCAGGTAATAATGGAGGCTTTAATGTTGATGATTTAGTAAAAAGAATAGATGCTAAGATTGCAGAACTTGAGGAAGAAGAAAGACAAGAAAAAGCTAAATTAGAAAAAAATGAAAAAGAATCTATTAAAGAGGCAAAAATTGAAAAATCGGCTATTGAAGAAGATGATGAAAAATCAAAATTAAATAGCGAATTTGAAAGATACGAGGAAGAAAAAAAGAATAAAAATGGAATAACTGACGATCAGTTCTTCGATGACTTTTTTTCAGATGAATAAACTTTTTAACTCTATAAAATACTATTGAATACATATAATGTATTAGGGTGGTTATATGATAAATAGTATTTCTGTAACTGAATTAAAAAAATTAGGTAACGTAAATTTAATAGATATAAGAAGTATAGAAAAATATAATGATAAACATATAATGAATGCAAAAAATATACCAATGGAACAATTATTATTAAGTTTTGATAAGTACTTAAATAAAAATGAAAAATATTATATTTATTGTCAAAAAGGAATACAAAGTAGAAGATTATGTCAAATTTTACAAAACAATGGGTATAATGTTGCAAATGTAACAGGTGGTTATGAAGCATGGATTTTGAACGAATAAGATATTAATTTATCTTATTTTTTCATTTTCATGATATAATATATATGGTGATAAGTATGGAATATATAATACTTAGTGTATTGATAATAATATTAATATTACTAATTATAATATTAGTTAAAAAAAATAGTGAAAATACGGGAGACAAGATAAACAGATTAGAAATAAATGTGATAAAAGAAATAAGTGATTTTAAAACTGATTTTTCGCGTAGTTTGACTGCGGATTTTAATAATCAAACTGAAAGACTTGATAATAGATTAAGAATTATAAATGATAAAGTAAATGAAAGATTAGATGAAAATTTTGAAAAAACGAATAAAACTTTTACAGACGTACTTCAAAGATTATCAAAAATTGATGAAGCACAGAAAAAAATTGATACAATATCTGGTGATATAGTTTCTTTACAGGGAATATTGACAGATAAAAAAACTAGAGGAATATATGGTGAAGTTAATTTAGAACATATACTTTCAAATGTATTCGGCAAAAATAATAAAAAAATATATCAAATGCAGTATGGATTTAATAATGGTACAATAGCTGACGCAGTTCTTTTTGCTCCAGAACCTCTTGGAACTATAGCAATTGATTCTAAATTTCCATTAGAAAATTATCAAATGATGGTTGATAAAAACAATAGCTTAGATATAAGAAATCAGTCAGAAAAAATGTTTAAGTCTGATATGAAAAAACATATAGATACAATAAGTAGTAAATATATAATACCAGGAGTGACGAGTGATCAAGCAATACTATTTTTACCAGCAGAGGCTATATTTGCAGAAATTAACGCATATTTTACTGATATATTAGAATATGCTTATAAGAAGAGAGTTTGGATAACGAGCCCAACAACACTTATAAGTACATTAACTACAATACAAATAATAATAAAAAATATAGAAAGAGATAAATACGCTCGTATAATACATACTGAATTAAGATTACTTGATGAAGAATTTAAAAGATATAAAGATAGATGGGATAAACTTTACAGGAGTATAGAGACTGTAAGTAAAGATGTAAAAGATATACATACAACAACAACAAAGATAACAAATAGATTTAACAGTATTAATCAAGTAGAAATGGGAGAATTGGATGATAAAGAAAATTAATTTTTTATTGATAATATTTTCAACTATAGGTAGTTTGTATTTTGCTATAACAAAAGATGAAAATATAATTTTTGTTTTAAAGGATATTTCAATAATTTTTACAATAAATTTATTATATATAATTCAGAAAATTTTTAAAGTAAGAATAAACGAGGGTATAAATTTTATATATATATTGTTCATATTTATGTCACATTTTCTTGGAGTTATTTGTGAGTTATATAATTCAATTTATTGGTTTGATAAATTTACACACTTTATTTCAGGTATTGTAACAAGTTTTGTTGCTATATATATACTTGTAAAGTTGAAAATTAATAATAAAGTGATTTTCAATATAATATTTTTAATTTCTTTTTCTATGTTGATTGCATCACTTTGGGAAATATTTGAATATCTTTCAAGTTATTATTTCAATGTTGATCCACAAAGGGTTATATTAACTGGTGTTAGTGACACTATGGGTGACATTATAGTTGCACTTTTGGGGTCAATATTAGTTTCTTTTTGTTATTATTTCGAATATACAGAAAATTGTAATTTGATAATAAAAAAATTTGTACAACAATTATAGTTTAATTTGTTAAAAAAATGTGGTATAATTGTGCTTGTAAGTGAGGAATTAATTATGGATTATAATGATAAAAATTATTATGAAGTGTTGGGTTATGGAAAAACAACGGATTTTACTATTGATGATTTAAATTATCTAAAAACAATAAATTTTGATGATCTAAAGTATATGGCAAACAAGAGATTAAAGGAAACGACAAATGATTATGAGAGAGAGAAAATCAAAGATGCATATAGAAAATTATCTGATAAAGAAGAAAAGAAAAGATACGATTCATATTTAGAAAATTTTATAAAAAATAGAAATATATATTCAGATTCTTCTTATTATCATGAGCCATTATCATATAAAAAGGGCGTAGATATAACAAATATTAAAAAAAATGTAAAAAAAATAGTCAATTCTACTATATACTTAGTTGCTTCTACTACTGGATATGTAGCAGAAAAAATTAGAAAAGCAAAATTATATGGTTCTTCACAATCATCTAGTATTGGTGAAGTAAAAACTTCAGAATCAGAATTAATTAAGGAATTTAATTTAATTTTAGAAAATAAAATTGATGTTTTACTTAATAATCATACTAATAATTATGATTTGAAAATAGCATATTTAAGATATGAAAATCAAATAGAATTATTGAAACAACTAATAGCAATTAGAGAAAATAGTAATCCTTTATCTTTTGAAACAGCTATATATTCATTGAGATTAAGTGCTTTACATACCCAACTAGAAAGGGCACAAACAGAGTTAGTAAAAATACAAGATAAATTAGAAAATTATGACAAAGAGGACAAGTTGTTTAAAATATACAAAAAAATATCTGATACGGAAAGTAGTATTGAAAATTTAAGTGATAAAGAACATACTGTGTATAATATTTCAAAATTAAAAATATATCAAAATAGATTATCAAAATTACTTTCTAAGAGAGAAAAACAGGTAAGAAAAGTTAAATTATTTAAAAATAATAAGTATGCCTTAAGGGATAAAGTTATTAAGATTTATGATATAACAAAAAATTTTGGTTCAAATATTTTAAATCCTCCTATTGATTATATTAAAACACGATAACAATTGAAAAAGGAGTTTTATATGAAAAAAAAATTATTAATATGTTTTTTTGCTATTGTTTTAGGATTTATACAAATTAATGTAGCAGAAGCTTCAACATGTGAATATTCATTAGAAGAACATCTTGGCACAGGTTCCGGTAGCATAATTATAAATGTAGATGAAGTTAAGGAAGAGCAATCGGACGGTCAGGAAACAAGGATCGCTGTAAGTAGTAGTTATAATGGAGGAACGCTATATTCCTTCGATGGAGATAAGGATTTTTATATTGGTTCTAATATATTTGAAAATACTAATCAATGTTTAACTAATATTTTGGTTTGTAAAAGTGGAGGAATCGTTGGTGGACGTTTAGGGGTGTTTGGTTCGACAATGGATCCTCAAACCATAAATATTAATGGTGTAGACACATTTGATACATCTCATGATAAGTATGGTATGCTTTCACAAATTTGGAGAAGTGTAACTAGTAAATCTGTTGATTGTCGTATTTATCCTATAACAAGAAAAGACAGAAAAGAAGTAACTGATGAATATTTTGAGCAAAACAAAGAAAATTTTATAAGTTATTGTGCAAAATTTAATGAAATGCTTGTAGACGTTGCAAAATCATATGTTTCATATGGTGATTGTGAAAAAAATTCAACTGATAATTCTAAAATTTCTATTTGTAGAAGTAAAGCACTTTCTGAGGTTAATAGAAAAATTGATATACTAAAAGATACTTGTAGAAATATAGTTTCAAATCAAAACTATAGTGTAGAAGATGGCTGTATCCAAAGTTGTTTGAATGAATATGAAGCTTTGAAATTATTGAAAGATAGTTACATAGAAACCAATAATTTAAAAGATACTTGTTCATTTTCAAATAGACTGGCTATATGGATTAGAAATATTTTTAATTGGATAAAATATATTATACCAGTCGCAGTAATTATATTCGGTATTATTGACTTCATACGAGCTATTGCTTCTGATAAAGATGATGAAATGAAAAAGGCACAAGCGAGATTTATAAAAAGATTAATTGCTGCTGCTCTTACGTTCATAATACCTTTAATAATAGTATTTGTACTTGATAAAATGGGATTCACTGTAAATGGGTGTGGAATTATTGATTTATAATTCCTTTTTCTTTACACTTTTTAAAATAAAATCATATAAAATACTTGAAACGATAATATGAAATAAATTATAATATAATTGGTGATAATGTGGAAGATAAAATTTTAGATTTATTAAATAAAGAAAATAAAGCACTTGATATATATGAAATAGAATCTTTTTTAGAATGTGACAATGTTGTGAAACTTAAAGAATTATTGAAAATTTTAAACAGATTAGAACAAGAATACAAAATATATAGAACTAAAAAAGATAAATATATGTTATTTGATAATAGTAACTTGCGAGTAGGGAATTTACTTTCTACAAAAAAAGGTTACGGATTCGTAGATATTGCAGGTGATGAGGATGTTTTTGTTTCACAAGAGAATCTTAATGGTGCTATTAACAATGATGAGGTAATCGTGGAAATAACTTCTAAAAAAGGATTGAAATTAGAAGGTAGAATAGTAAAAGTTATTGAAAGAAAATTGCAACAATTTGTTGGGAAAGTATATTTTAAAAATAATAAATGTTTGATAGATTTAGATGATAAAAAAGTTAATTTAAGTATAATAGTAGATAGCGATAAAACTTTAGGTGCGGTAAGTGGACATAAGGTTGTTGTTAGACTTTTAACTAGGGTTGAAAGTAATGTATATAAAGGAGCTATAGTAAAAATATTAGGTCACGTTGATGATCCTGGAGTAGATATATTGAGTATCGCCGCTAAATATGAAATAGAAGATCAATTTCCAAAAGAAGTGACAGAACAATTAAAAACAATTCCAGATCATGTATTAGAAAGTGAGTATAATGGTAGAGTTGATTTACGAGATGAAATGATATTTACAATAGACGGTGATGATACAAAGGATATAGATGATGCTATATCTATAGATAAATTGAAAAATGGTAACTATAAATTAGGAGTGCATATTGCAGATGTTAGTTATTATGTTAAAGAAAATACACCACTTGATAATGAAGCTGAAAAGAGAGGTACGAGTGTATATTTAGCTAATACAGTAATACCAATGCTTCCACATGAATTATCAAATGGAATTTGTTCTCTTAATCCAAATGTAGATAGGCTTACGATTAGTTGTAGTATGGAAATAGATTCAAATGGTGAAGTAGTAGAGTATGATATATTTGAGAGTGTTATAAGATCAAATATCCAAATGACTTATAAGAACGTTAATAGTATACTTGAAGATAATATAATCCCACCTGGGTATGAAAAGTATGTGGATTCCTTAAAAATGATGAGTGAACTTGCAAACACATTAAGAAATAGTAAAATAAAAAAAGGTTATATCGATTTTGATATAGATGAAGCCAAAATTGTAACTAATGAAAAAGGAGAAGCTATAGATGTAGTGTTGAGAAATAGAGGCAAAGGGGAAAACCTAATTGAAGACTTTATGATAGCTGCAAACGAAACTGTTGCACGACATATAACGTATATGGAATATCCTTTTATTTATCGTGTGCATGGTGAACCTAGTGAAGAAAAAATAAATAATTTTTTAAACTTTATAAATTTACTTGGTTATAAAATAAAAAGACCTAAAAAAATTACTCCAAAATCAATACAAGAGTTATTAGATGAGTTAAAAAATGTTAAGGAATATCCGATATTATCATCACTTCTTTTAAGAAGTATGCAAAAGGCTGTATATGATAAAAATAATATAGGACATTTTGGACTAGCTAGTAAGTGCTATACACATTTCACTTCTCCAATTAGAAGGTATCCAGACACGACTGTACATAGACTTCTTAGAACATATTTGTTTAATAAAAATTTAAATAAAGAAATTATTAATTATTGGGATAAGAAATTGGCAATTTTAGCTGAACATACATCAGAACGTGAACGTGCGTCAATTGAATGTGAAAGAGAAGTCGATGATATGAAAATGGCTGAGTATATGGAAAAGCATATAGGAGAAGAGTTCACTGGCATAGTATCAGGAGTAGTAAGTTTTGGTATGTTTATTGAATTACCTAATAAAATTGAAGGACTAGTTAGATTAGATGATTTAAAAGATGATTACTATGTATATGATGAATCTACATTTTCTCTTATCGGTAGTAATAATAAAAGAGGATATAGATTAGGCGATGAACTAAAAGTGATAGTTAAAGCTGCAAGTAAGATTAATCACACAATCGATTTTGAAATAAAGAGATAGACTTTATCTCTTTTTTGTTTTATAATAATATTGGTGGTAACGTGAGAAGAAGATTAAAAAAAAAAGTAATAATATTTTTAGTATTTATAACTATATGTTTGATTTTAGTAATTATTTCGTTAAATCATAGTAAAAATAATGTCGATAAAAGTAAAGATAAAGTAAATGATATAGTCAATAAAGAAGTGGAAGTTAGTGAAAAAGAAAAAAAGATGTCATTGATAGCAGTTGGTGATGTACTAATACATGAAAGTGTTTATAAGGATGCGTTGCAACCTGATGGTACATATGATTTCCATTCTATGTTTACAGACGTGATGCCTATAATTAAAAAATATGATTTAAAATTTTGTAATCAAGAATCTACAATAGGCGGAACTGCTTTAGGTATAAGTGGCTATCCAAGTTTTAATTCTCCTGATGAAATAGGCGATGAGATAGTAAATCTTGGCTTTAATTTAATAAGTCTAGCAAATAATCATGCTATGGATAAGGGCGAGGATGCAATTAATTATTCGAATAGCTATTGGTCGACCAAGGATGTAATAACAGCAGGCTCATATCCTAGTATGGAAGAAAGAAACAAAGTAAAAACTTATGAACAAAATGGAATAAAATATGCATTTTTTGCTTATACTACTACTTTGAATGGTTCTTTGAATAAAGATTATTTAGTAAATATGTATAGTGCCGCTAAAGCTAAAGAAGATATAGAAAAAATTAAAGATAAGGTAGACGTTATAATAGTGTCAATGCACTGGGGTGAGGAATATACAAATACTCCAACAGAGTCTCAAAAACAAATCGCAGAATATTTATCTAGTTTGGGTGTAAACCTTATAATTGGGCATCATCCTCATGTTGTACAACCGGTTACTTATGTGAACGACACATTAGTAATATATTCGCTTGGTAATTTTATATCAAACCAGCTATCTATCGGAATTAATCAAGGAATAGGTCTTATGGTCGGAGTCGATATAATAGTAGATAGCGATGGTGTGAAATTTGATAATTTATATAAAGAGTTAATTCTTTCTTACGCAGATAATAGTAAAAATTTTAAAGTAATACCATTTTCTAAATTAAATAATAATTTATTAAATGATTATAGTAATATAAATAAAAAGTATATGGATATAGTAAATGGAGGTTAGTAATGAAAAAAAGGAAGTTAAAAAAAGGTAAATTATTTTTGTTCATAATTATATTTTTAGTTATTGTAGCCTTGATTGTTTCGGGTATATTATTATTAATTGGAAATATTAAAAATTCTGAAAGTGTAGAAAATCAAGAACAAATAACTAATCAAGATACTCTTCCACAGTCTAAAGAAAAAAGGATGTCATTGGTGGCAGTTGGGGATGCTTTAATACATGGCGCTGTGTATATGGATGCAGATATTGGAGGTGGGAATTATGACTTTAGTAAAATGTTTACAGAAGTCGCACCTTTAATCAAAGATTATGATTTAAAATATTATAATCAAGAGACTATAATTGGTGGCAAAAATTTAGGTGTATCGCATTATCCTAGATTTAACTCACCTGATGAAATAGCGCTAAATTTAATGGATATAGGTTTCAATTTAGTTAGTTTGGCAAACAACCATACTATGGATATGGGTGAAGAGGGAATTCTTTATTCTGTAAATTTTTGGAGAAATAAAGATGTAGTTGTAAGTGGTCAATCTGATTCATTTGAAGACAGAGATAATATAAAAATATATGAACAAAATGGAATAAAATATGCGTTCATATCTTATACAGAAATGACAAATGGATTACCAGTACCAGCTGGTAAGGAATATTTAGTAAATGTATATTCTGATGAACAAGCAAAAATCGATATTGAAAGTGTTAGAGATAAAGTAGATGTTGTAATAGTTGCCATGCATTGGGGAGAAGAATACACTCATACTCCAACATATTCGCAAAAAAAAGAAGCACAGTATTTATCAAGTTTAGGTGTTAACTTAATAATAGGTTCCCATCCACACGTTATAATGCCTGTCGATTATGTAAACGATACTTTAGTAATATATTCACTTGGTAATTTTATATCTGGTCAAAGTCCTTTGGGCCTTGATAAAATAATAGGTCTTATGGTAGGAATGGATATTGTAGTTAAAGATAAAAAAGTTACGTTTGAAAATATTGATTATAAACTTTTATATACATATTGTGTAAATGATATAAGAAATTATAAGGTAATACCTTTTGATAATTTAACAGATGATGTATTAAATGGGCATGACAAAATAGAGCAGGAATATATGGATATAGTAAATGCTGAGGTATTATATGATTGAAGTTACTAATAAAAAAGCATATTATGATTATTTTATATCTGACGAAATAGAATGTGGAATAGTACTTAAAGGAACTGAAATTAAATCAATTAGAAATGGACTTTGTAATTTAAAAGATTGCTACGCTGTTGTTAAAAATGGCGAGGTATTTTTGCTTAATATGTATATAGGAAAATATGAAAATGGAAGTATATTTAATCATGATGAAAGAAGAACAAGAAAACTTTTATTGAAAAAAAAAGAAATTTTAAAATTAAGAGATAAAATTGATATAAATGGTTTTACTTTAGTACCTTTGAAATTATATTTTAAAAATAATAAGGTAAAAATATTACTTGGAATTTGTAAAGGTAAAAAAAATTATGATAAACGTCAGGCAATAAAGGATAAAGATGTTAAACGTGAAATAAATAAAACATTAAAATATGATAATTTAACCTGAAATACGTATTATTTTATAAAAAAAATGATGCTTATGCTTTATAATACTTGCATTTTTGATTTATTTATTATATACTAATTATGTGAATGGTACAAGAAGGAGATGGTTTTATGAAAATTACGTCAGTAAATGTTCACAAAAAAAATGATGATACGAGAATGAAAGGAATTGCATCAGTATTATTAGATGATTGTTTTGTTGTTCGTGATATCAGAATAATTGAAGGTAAAGATGGATTGTTCATTGCAATGCCAAGCAGAAAAAATGCAGAGGGTGAATATCATGATATAGCTCATCCAATTAATGTTGAAACAAGAAAAATGTTTGAAGATGCAATATTTGAAGAATATAATAAAGAAGAAGAAGAAACTCATTAGAGTTTTTTTTCATATATAAATTTAAATTGCATATTATTTATCGGGTGATACAATGGACAAGGATATATTATCAGGTAGTCATACAATAAATATTAATCAAAGAAAAAATATAAGTATTACTGGAGTTAAAAAAATAGATAATTTTGATGAATCAGAATTTTTACTTGAAACTAATATGGGATATTTAATGATAAAAGGATCTAATTTAGAAATAATAAAATTAGATACATATCAAGGAGATGTGTCAATAAAAGGTAAAATTGATAGTATGAATTATACAGAATCATCAAGGAAGCAAGAAAAACAAGAAAGTATATTTTCAAAATTATTTAAATGATAGATTTAAAATTACAGATTAATCTAATTATTTTTTCATTTATATTTGGTTTTCTTTTCTCTGCTTTGATTGAGTGGTTTAATGAAAAAATAATTAAATATTCTATGCATATGAAATTATTTTTCTCTGTTTTCTTAATTATTATTGTTACTATTTTATATTTTATAGGAATATTAAAAATAGGAAATGCTATATTTCATATATATTCAATTTTCAGTATAATTATTGGCTTTGTTATGTATGATATAATAATAAATTACATTGCAAATAGTAATAAAAAATGATATACTATATTTGGTGATAATGCATGACTAAAAGAAGAATATCAAGGGCTTCAAAAAGGCGTCTTACTTTGTTTGGAACAGTAAGCTTGATAGCTGTAGTGTATTTTGTTTTTAGTTTGGTATACAATGCATATACAATTTATGATTTGACTAGTAAAAAAAATGAGCTAGAAAAGTCATATTTAGCCTTGCAAGACAAAGCAGACCAGCTTAAGATAGATATAGAAAAATTAAATGATCCAAATTATTTAGCAAATTATGCAAGGGAAAATTATCTATATTCTAAGGATGGAGAATATATAATCCAAATGGATGATGATGAATATAAAAATGCAATAGATACTCTTGATACAATTGATGCATTATCCATAAAAATAAATAAAAATTATATAATATTAGGCCTAAGTTTTCTTATGCTTTTGATATTTATATATATATTGTCAAAGGGTAGAAAAAAATCTAAGAAGAGAAAAAAATAAAAGGAACTTCATAATTTTACAGTTCCTTTTTCGTTTTCAATATTATTACCATCAAAATAGTCTTTAGGTTTGTATCCTTTCAATATAGATATTATATTTGATGGGCAAGTTTTTACTAATTTATTATAATCCGTAATTATATCATTGTAATATTTTCTAAGTCCAACAATTTCTGATTCAGATTCCATTAGATTAATTTCAATCTTTACGAATTCTTTGCAATCTTGTAATTCAGGATATTTTTCTTTTAAAGTATGAAACTCATTAATAGCATCGTATAAACTTCTATCAAGTTCAAAATTATTTAATTTTTTGGATCTAAGTTTAACAATTATATCTAATATTTCATCTTCTGTTTTTATATTTGCCTTAATTATTCCAATAGATTTATTTAACAGATCAAATCTTTTTCTTAAAACAGCATCTATATTTACATCAGCTTCATTTATTCTTATAATATAATCTTGAAAATGATTATATGTAGCGATTAAGAAAATTAATATCAAACATATCACTATTATAACAGATAGCGTCACTATTAATACGTTCATCATTATCACCTAACCTAAAAACATTATAGCAAATTCTAATAAATCAATCAAGAGTTTTTATGATATTTGTGTGTTTAATGATGTAGATGGATAAAATTGTTGAACTGTATTAATCTCTTCATCAAATATTATGAAATTAACATAAATCATTAATAGTAAATACCAATTACCGGTAGTTGGATCACTTAATATAATATGATCTCTACCTGATTGTTCTATAATTCCTGTAAATACTCTATCTTTCCATTCCGTTGAATCTCCAAAAGATTGATATACAGATACTTTTTTACCTTTATTTACTCTTAAAATGTTTTCTATATATGATTGTTCATTAGGCACATATTCCTGCATATTAGTTGGTGCAGTAGTTTGATTTGGTGTTGGAAATCCATTTGAATATATTGGCGGATTTGAAGTGCTAAGATTTGAAAATTTATTATTATTTAAATAATTATTATTCATAAAATCATCCTTTCTATAAAATATATTTAAAAAACGTATAAAATATGCTATAATATTATTGGTGATACAGTGAAAGTAAGTATAGGAGTATCAAATAGACATGTACATTTAAAAAAAGAACATTTGTATATTTTGTTTGGAAATGATTATGAATTAGAAAAAAAAAGTGATTTGAATCAACCAGGTCAGTTTTCATCAACTGCCTTAGTTACTTTAAAAACTAATAAATCAGAAATAAATAATGTAAGGGTACTTGGTCCTGTTAGAAGTTATACTCAAGTAGAAATAAGTAAAACTGATGCATATAAATTGGGAATTAATCCACCAATTAGAAATTCAGGTGATTTAAAAAATAGTAGCTCAATACTCATAGTTGGGCCAAAGGGAAGTGTACAAATAGAAGAGGGCTGCATAATTGCAACTAGACACATTCACATTTTACCTAGTCAAATTAGAATGTATGGATTAGAAGGTAAAGAAAAAGTTAATGTTAAAATAAGTGGTGAAAAGGGTGGAATAATAACTAATGTATATTTAAAAGTAAGTGAAGATTCATATTTTGAACTTCATTTGGATACGGATGATGCAAATGCACACTTAGTAAAAAATGGTGATATAGGGGAGATCTTATGAAGAAAAAAATATTAATATTATTGTTTGCATTCTTTATTTCTTTTGGATTTATGATTGAGACAAGTGCAAAAAGTTGTACATATTTATCGAATGATGAAAATAGAACTGGTTCGTTTAAACTTAAATGGGCGGGTGGTTACGAGAAACCTACCATAGAAGATGTTAATATTACTGATATATCAACTTTAATTCCAAAAAATGAGTCGATCAATACCAGTAGTGATAAAACTTCTGAAAGTTGTAAAGAGTATGCCACAGTATGTTATAATGGTCGTGCCAAAGCATCTGTTTATTTTTATGATACTTTGGAAGATGCTAAAAATCCTAAAACTAATGTAGTTCAGAATTCTTATCATGGGGTGGACACTAGTGAGCCTTGTGGAAACAAAATTATATTTGAAAAAGAAAAACAAATCGATAATCCTGAGCAAGAGGAAACCTCATCATGCGCAGAACTTCAAGATAAAACTTCTTGTGAAAATGATAGATATTTTTCATGTGTATGGAATGAATATAGTGATGAATTTAAAAGAAAGACTGGTAAGGAAGGGTATTGTAATACAGACAAATTACAATATGTATCATGTGGTGGGGCTTTTGATATTCCTAGTCAGGTTCCAGAACTTACAAGTTTTGTTGTTAATTTATTAAAAATTGCAACTCCAATAATATTGATAGTTGTCAGTGTTATATCTCTTCTAAAGGCCTTGGCAGCTTCAAAAGAAGATGATATAAAGAAAGCTCAATCCTCATTAGTTAGAAGGATAATTGCGGCAGCAATAGTATTCTTTATAGTATCCATAGTACAGTTTGTAATATCTAAAGTTGCTGATGGTGAGGATCAAAGTGGTGTAAGAACATGTGCTAATTGTTTCCTTAACAATAATTGTGAAGTAGATACTTATTATAAAACATATGTAGGTTCTACTACAATTTGTACTAAATTAGATGGAAGTTCAATAGATTGTAAAGATAATTCATCTGATTAGTTTGACAAAATTGTAATTGTATGTTAATATTAAGGCGTTTCAGAAAAAGTGATGCGTCTTTTTTTTATGGAGATGGTTTTATGTCAAAAATATTAGTTGCTCCATCTAGTATTAGTGAAATGAAAAAATTAAAAAACTTGATAGATGGATTTATAATAGGAATAGATAATTTTTGTGTAAATGTTAGTATGTGTATAAATGTGAACGATTTATCAATATTGAATTGTTTTAAAAATAAAGATATTTTTGTGTGTGTAAATAAAAATATTCACAATAATGAATTAGATGATATAAAAGACTTGTTAATAAAATTAAATCAATATAACATAAAGGGTGTATTATATTATGATGTAGGAATTTTAAATATATATAATTCTTTAGATTTAAATTATGACTTAGTATGGGCCCAAGAGCATTTAACTACAAATTATAGTACAATTAACTATTGGTATGATTTTAACGTAAAATATACTTATATATCTAGCGATATAACAGAAGAAGAAATAAATATAATTTCAAAAAAATCAAAATCGAAATTAATTGTAAATATGTTTGGCTATTTACCTATGTTTGTTTCAGAAAGACATATTGTAAAAAATTATTTAGATTACTTTAATTTAGAAGATACATCTAAGGTTAATTATATTAAAAAAGAAGGTAAATTATATCCTATAATTGATAATAGTGTTGGTACTTATGTATATTCTAATAATATATTAAATGGTATAAAAACTTATGTGAATCTTGATGTAGACTATATTGTCTTAAATAGTTTTGGAATAAATGTTAAACTTTTTATGGAAGTAATTAAATTATTTAAATCAGTTAATAAACAGAATTTTAATGAATTTGAAAAAAAGATTAACTCTATGTTTTTTAATGTTGATACTGGATTTTTAAATACTAAAACTATATATAAGGTGAAAAAACATGAATAATAAATGTGAATTACTTGCTCCAGCTGGAGATTTAGAAAGACTTAAAATAGCCTTACTTTATGGGGCTGATGCAGTATATATCGGTGGAGATTCTTTAAATTTAAGAGCAAACGCTATTAATTTTACTACTGATGAAATAAAAGAAGCTGTAAGATTTGCTCATTCAATAAATAAAAAAGTTTATGTAACTGTTAATATAGTTATGCATAATGAAGAATTAAATTATATAGAAAAGTATTTAAAAAGGTTAGAAAGGTGTAAAATTGACGCCATTATAGCAAGTGATCCTATAGTTATAAAAACTGCATTACAAAAAACAAATTTAGTGGTTCATTTATCTACACAAGCTAGTACGATAAATAAAGAAGCCTGTAAATTTTGGAAAAATCAAGGTGTTAGTAGAATAGTACTTGCTCGTGAATGCACGAAAAATGACATTAAGGATATAATAGATAATGTAGATATAGAAATTGAAACATTTATACACGGTGCAATGTGCGCTGGATACAGTGGAAGATGTGTAATGTCTAATTTCCTTACTAATAGAGATGCAAATCGTGGTGGATGTAGTCAAATTTGTAGATGGGATTTTGAATTATTAAATCAATCTAAAAAACCAATAAAAGGAGATAGACCATTTACCTTTTGTTCTAAGGATTTATCAATGCTTAAATATTTAAAAGATATGATAGATATGGGGATCAAATCCTTCAAGATAGAAGGAAGAATGCGCTCATTATATTATATAGCAACTGTAGTATCGATCTATAGGAAGGCTATTGACGAGTATTATAATAATAAAAAAGAATATAAATATAATATGGAAGATGAAAAAATATTAAACAAATGCGCTAATAGAGATTCTATACCACAATTTTTTAATGGTATATATGATTCTACTTGCAGTTACTATAATGGTAGAATAGAGGTGTCTAATCAAGATTTTTTGGGTATTGTAATTGATTATGATAGAAAAAATAACATTGCTACTATAGAACAGAGAAATTATTTTAAAAAGGGCGATATTGTTGAAATATTTGGACCACATCATGAAACTATCACATATGTTTTCAATGATATATATGATAAAGATAATCATTTAATAGAAATTGTTAGACACCCAAAACAAGTGGTGAAAATAAGAATAAATGATAATCTTGAAAAATATGATATGATTAGAATAAAAAATAGTTGACAAAATATAAAATATGTAGTATCATTTTGTATGCTTATGAAAAATGAGGTGAACGTTATGTCTGAAAAAAAAGAATTATATTTGACACAGGATGGGTTGGATGAAATAAAGAAAGAATTAGAAGAGTTGAAATTGGTAAAAAGGCCTGAAGTCATTAATGCTTTAAAAGATGCACGTGCTCAAGGAGATTTAAGTGAAAATGCTGAGTATGATGCAGCACGTAATGAGCAGGCTATTGTTGAGTCAAGAATAAAGGAATTAGAAGCTATGGTGGAAAGTGCTGTTGTTATAAAAAAGGTTGATACAGATACTGTATCTATAGGTTCTAAGGTAACTTTGGAGTATATAGATGATGAAGAGAAGGAAGAATATTCTATAGTGGGGAGTAAAGAAGCTGATCCATTTACAAATAAAATATCTAATGAATCCCCAATTGCTAAAGCTATTATGGGACTAAAAGTTGGAGAAATTGTTTCAGTAGAAAGTCCAAATGGCAAATATGATGTTAAAATATTGGCTATTAATTAAGTAAGAAGTTGTAAATTTTCAACTTTTTTTGTATACAATAAATTATGTATTGTGATATAATTAACATAGAAAGTAAGGATATGTTATGATGTTTAGAAAAGCTGTACTTATTATACACGGATTTGCCGGTGGAACTTATGATGAGGAAGAATTAGCCAATTATTTGGAATTAAATAGAAATTTTGATGTATATCAATTTACTCTTCCTGGTCATGAAAAAAATTTAGGGAAAGTAAAATATCAAGAATGGATAGATGCTAGTGAAAATCAGGTAAAATGGTTAATTAATAATGGATATGGATCTATATATTTAATTGGTCATAGTATGGGAGGAGTAATAGCTAGCTATATTGCTACTAAATATAAAGAAGTAAAAAAATTAGTTTTAGCTGCTCCTGCTTTTCAATATTTAAACGTAATAAAGGAAAATATAAACATTTCTGGATCATTAAAGATGGCACCAAAAGTTGTAAAAACTTATGGAACAGAAGAGGTATTATCTAGGATAAGTAAGCTAAATCCTAGAGTCATTAAAGAATTTATGGAATTAATAAAAAAATATTATGATTGTGTTGCCGATGTTACTTGTCCTATTTTAATAATTCAAGGTAAAAACGATAATTTAGTTCCAATTACATCATCAAGGTATGTATATGACTCTGTAAAGTCGAAAATGAAAAAATTAATATTTGTGAATGATGTAACACATGATGTGTTTAGGGGAAAAAATAAATTAGAAATTAACAAGTTAGTAGAAAAATTTTTGAAAGGTAAAATAATGAGAGGAATTGAAAATTTATGACAGAAGAAGAAGCAAAAAAAGAATTGTTTAAATTAAATTTTGAATATATGAGTAACGATCCAAAGAAAAGGGTAGAATTGTATGATGATTATATAGCAAAAAGAAATGAAATAAAGAAAAAATTATCGGATATGCTATTAAAAAAAGAATTAGAAAAAAATAATTTCAAGACTAGATGAAGTCATGTCTTGTAAATTCCTTTTTTTTTTTGTATAATGTAGATAATAGGTGATGGTATGATAAAGAATGGATTTACATTGGTAGAATTATTGGCGGTTATAATTATTCTTTCTTTATTAGCTTTGTTAGCAAGTACAGCAATAGTAAAATTATTGGGTGAATCAAAGAATGATTTATATGAAACCCAAATATTAGCTATTGAAGAGGCTGCTAAAATTTGGGCTGCAGATAATTTAAATAAATTGCCAGATATTGAAGAATGTAAATATTTGACTTTAGAAGATTTAAAAGAAGCTGGTACTCTTGATTCAAATGTTATAGATGCTAGAACACTTGAAGAATTATCCGATGATATGATAATAAAAATTACTGGAATTAAAGGTCAACGAGGCAATTTGATATTAAATTATGAGGTCGATGCTAATAGTGTTGCAGATTGTCAGTATGTATATTAATAATATAAAAAGGAGGATGTTATGCGTTCAAGTGGATTTACATTAGTAGAACTATTAGCGGTTATAATTGTTCTTTCTTTATTGTCTTTATTAGCAAGTACAGCAATAACAAAATTGGTTACAGATTCTAAAAATGATTTGTATGAAACCCAAATTTTATCAATAGAGGCAGCAGCAAAGGAATGGGGATCGGATAATTTAAACAGATTACCAGATGCAGGTAATTGTGCTTATATAACTTTACATGATTTAAAAGTAGATGGATTAATAAATCCAAATGTACTTGATCCAAGAACTAATGAAGCAATATCAGATGATTTAAAAATAAAGATAATATCAAATGTTTCTAAGTATGGTACTTTGAATTTTAATTATGAAGTAAATCCAGTTAATGTTGATGGATGCGAATATATATATAAACCTATTTGTTCTTCCGTAACAGAGGCTACAAAAACGACTGGTAATGTTCCAGTTGGACTTTATAATCCTGGGGATGAATATATTTGTCAAGTAAATAAAGTAGATAGTTATCATTTTTTTATACTTGGTGTAGATGGAGAAAAAGTTAAGTTAATCATGGATAGAAATATAAATTCTAATGGTGAACCAGCGACTGAGTCAAATAAAGGTTTGGTTGCCTGGATTAATAATTTAGATTTTGTTAATGTAAGTCATGAGGAATGGAATAGTGATAACCAAGGCGTTACGGTTGGACCTATTACTGCCTTAAAATATTTAAAACAAGCAACTAAATCATGGACAAATATACCATCTTTAGATCAAATTTATATTAATACTGGTAAGGACATTGGAGGGTACAATACTGTTAATATAAGTGGAAAGTCCAGACTTCCAAGTTCAGTTGAAATGAATGAAGTAGGTTGTACTGAGTCAAATGTGGGGTGTCCACTATGGGCTTCGAATTATATTAGTGAATATAACCAAGATGGTATTGCACAGGAGATGATTAATAAATTTCAAAGTATACAAGGTATAAGTGGTTATTGGACTTTAGATACAACTGGTACTCAAAATGGTAAAAAAGGAGCTTGGTACTTACAATATGGTACTTTATATTATGAAAGTGGTGTAGACACTGAAAATGAATTAGGCGTTAGACCTGTAATAGAATTAATGAAATCAAATTTATCATAAAAATTGAAAAATAAAGATAGTTTTCTATCTTTATTTTTGTATTGAACATAATTAAATAAAATGTTATAATTAAAACTGTTGGAGGTCTATTATGAAAACTGATGATTTTGATTTTTATTTACCAGAAAGATTAATTGCTCAAAATCCAATTGACAAAAGAGATGAGTCAAGATTACTCGTGTTAGATAAAAAAAAAGGTAATATTACACACACATATTTTAAAAACATTGTAGATTATTTGAAAAAGGGAGATGTTCTTGTATTAAATGATACAAAAGTAATGCCTGCAAGGTTAATTGGAATCAAAAATGAAACAAAGGCTACTATTGAAATTTTGATGTTAAAAAAATTTTCAAATAATGAAGATACTTGGGAAGTTTTATGTAAACCAGCTAAAAGGGTAAAATTAGGAACAATAATTAATTTTTCTGATAAATTAAAAGCTGAATGTATTGAAATAAAAGAAGAAGGTATAAGAATATTAAAGTTTATATATCAAGGAATATTTTATGAGATATTAAATGAATTGGGTGAAATGCCTTTACCTCCATATATTCATGAAAAATTAAAAAATAAAGATAGATATCAAACAGTTTATGCAAAGAATATGGGGAGTGCAGCGGCTCCAACAGCTGGCCTTCATTTTACCAAAGAATTAATGAATAAAATAAGTGAAAAAGGTGTAAAAATTGAATATATTACTCTTCACGTAGGACTTGGAACATTTAGACCTGTAACAGTAGAAGATGTTACTCAACACAAAATGCATAGTGAATTTTATCAAATGAGTGATGAAACTGCAAAAGTTTTAAATGATGCTAAGAAAAATAATAATAGAATAATAAGTGTTGGTACTACAACAACAAGAACATTGGAAACAATAATGAATTTATATGGTGAGTTTAGAGAATGTAGTGGCTGGACAGATATATTTATATATCCTGGTTATCACTTTAAAGCTATAACTTCCCTTATTACTAATTTTCATTTACCTAAAAGTACTCTAATAATGTTAGTAAGTGCTTTAGCCGGTAAGGATAATATTATGAATGCATATAGTGAAGCTGTCAAAAATGAATATAGATTTTTTTCATTTGGGGACAGTATGTTTATAAAGTAGGTGTTTATGAGTAAGGAAAATGAAAAAAATTTAATAGAATATTTAAAAGAAGTAGAGCAGTTAGATTCAGAATTTATAAATTTATTTTATAATATATATTTAGTTGGTGTTTATTTGTTATATGAATGCGATCATTTACTATCTGATAATCTAATACCTTTTGAATATGAAAAAATGGATATATTTGATACATTTAAATTAGTTAAAGAATTTTTAAATGAAATTGAACCCAATTATGTAAAAAAATTTGATAGAGCTATGATTGATGGAACTTTTGATATTTTTCATATAGAAAATTTGAATGAAAGTGATAATAGAGTTGATTCTCCAATAAATATTGAACAAGGAAAATCAAGAGGGATTAATGTACCAATATATAATACTATAAGTGATGGCGCTTCTATTTTACATGAATTTTTTCATTATATTAATACTGCAAAAGATAGTATGTGTAGAAGTATTTACACAGAGTTAATTTCTTTTTATATGGAATTAAGGTATTATTTATTTTTATACAAAAAAGGATATAGTATTCAAAATTATTATAAGTGTGTTTATGAAATTATATTTGATATTGTAAAGAATTCGGCTAATAATGCTTGTTATTGTAGTATAATATTGGAAACATTTTATCATACTGGTACTATAAATAAAGAAAACATTAAGTTTATAGATAAGAATTGTGAAATAGATGATGAAAATATAGATGATTTAATAGAGTTTACTGAAAGTGAAAATTTTATGGATGATATATTTGAATTTGAAAATTATGTTAGTTATTTGCTTGGCGGAATAATAGTTATAAAATTAATTGATGAACCAAAACTAAGTGATCAAAAAATATTATATTTAAATGAAAATTTTTCTAACTTATCAATAAATAAAGTGTTTGATTTGTTACAATTTGATATAAATAATCCAATGCCATTTATTTATAAATGTGCTGATACTATAAGAAAATTAGAAGGAGTTATAAGTGAAAGTAATAGTAATATTGGGCCCAACTGGAGTAGGAAAAACTAAGTTAAGTATACAACTTGCTAAAAAATTAAACGGTGAGATTATAAATGCAGATAGTACACAAGTCTATAAAGATCTTGACATTGCAACAGCTAAAGTAACAGAAAAAGAAAAAGAAGGAATTATACATCATTTATTTGATATTAAAACTATAGATGAAAATTATACTGTATTTGATTACCAAAAAGATTGTAGAAAAAAAATAAAAGAAATATTTGATAAGGGTAAAGTTCCTATAATCGTAGGAGGAACTGGACTTTATATTAAAGCGGCTTTGTATGATTATAAATTTAAAAATGAAAATAGTTTTAATAATTACGATAATTATACTACTTTGCAACTTTATGATATGTTAAAAACTATTGATTGTAAAACAACAATTCATCCAAATAATAGAAAAAGAATTGTAAGAGCTTTAAATTATTACGAAAATACAAATGAAATTTTAAGTAACAAAGAGAAAACTAATAAATTATTATATGATGCTATATTTATCGGTCTTACTTGTGATAGGAATATATTATATGATAGAATAAATAAAAGAGTTGATAATATGTTAGATAACGGATTACTAGAAGAAGCAAGAAAATTTTATGATATGAATATTAGAAGTAAGGCTGTGATGACACCGATAGGTTATAAAGAATTATTTAAATATTTTGACGGATATATTACTAAAGATGATGCTATTGAGTTGATAAAATTAAGAAGTAGAAGATATGCCAAGAGGCAGTATACTTGGAATAATAATCAGTTAAATGTAAATTGGTTTAATGTTAATTTTAATAATTTTGAAAAAACTGTTAAGGAAGTTTTTGAATTTATTAATTTAAATAGACATGTTGACTAAACTGAATAATTAGAAAGGATGAATAATATGGATGTGAATCAGGCACAAATTAAAAGATTAAGGTGTTTCCTTGAAAAAACTAGAGAAATATCAAAAAAACATGGTTTAGATTTCTTAAGAATGTTAACGGATAAAAAATATTTAAATGAAAATTTAAGTAAGGATGATTGTGAGCTATTGGAATTTTGCGTCAATAGATATTTATCAAAAAATGACATAAAATCACCTAAAATAGAATGGGAGGAAATTACTCCGTATACTATTTTAGGTTTATCTGATGGTGATTATTCTAAAGATGAATTATTAAATGCTGTTGCAGATAAAATTAATGAAATAGAGTTAGTAGATAATGATGAAATCAAACGAGAAAAAACAGATGAAGTTTTAGACGCCTATAACGATATAATTAAGTCAGCCAAGGGAAAATAACAATTTATACTACCAATAGGTAGTTTTTATGTGATAAAATATTATTAGGTGGATTTATGAAAGATTATATAAAAGGAATATTTAGGCAAACAATATTTAAAAGTAATAAAGGTTATATAATAGGTTTATTAAAAGTACTTGAAACAAATATTGTAGATTTGAAAGATTATGTTAATAAAGTTATAACATTTACAGGTTATTTTGCAGAATTAAATGAAAATGAAAAATATATTATGTATGGGGAGATCGTAGAACATCCTAAATATGGAATGCAATATAGTGTTAAAGAATGTGAAAGAGTTAAACCTGAGGATAAAGATGGTGTTATAGAGTTTTTATCGAGTGATTTATTTAAAGGTATTGGTAAGAGTTTAGCTACACGTATTGTAGATAAATTAGGTATCAACGCAATAGATATTATACTTCATGATAAAATTTCTCTATATGAAGTGCCAAAATTATCAGAAGAAAAAATAAATATAATATATAATACATTAAAAAAACACGAAGAATCGTCAGAAGTTATAGTAAAGCTAACAGAACTTGGATTTGTTTTAAGAGATGCATTATCTATTTATAATACATATAAAAGCAATACAATAAGAGTGATTGAAAACAATATATATAGAATAATTGATGATGTAGATGAAATAAGTTTTACTAAACTAGATGAAATAGCTATAAAGTTAAACGATGATGATTTTAACATAAATAGGATTAAAGCACTCATTTTATACATTATGAAAAATTTGAGTTTTAGTAATGGAGATACATATATGTTTATTAATGAAATATATGATAATGCCTCCTTTTATTTAAAAACTGAGATAGATAATACATTATTTGAAGAAGCAATATATGAACTAGATGAAGAATTAAAAATCAAAATAGAAAATGATAAATATTATTTGTTTGATGATTTTGAAGCTGAGGAAAATATAGCGAGCAAAATACATTATTTAATAAATAAAGAAGTAACTAAATATAAAAATATAGATATGAGAGTATCAGAGCTTGAGGATAAGAACAAAATAAAATATAGTGATATGCAAAAAGAAGCAATTATAAAGTCTTTAGAAAATAACATCACTATAATTACAGGTGGACCTGGGACTGGCAAAACTACAATTATAAAGGCAATAGTAGAACTTTATAAAACATTAAATAAATTTAACGATAAAGATTTAGTCTCAAATATTGCTTTACTTGCCCCAACGGGCAGGGCAAGCAAACGTATGAGTGAATCAACGCTTATGCCTGCTTATACTATTCATAGATTTTTGAAATGGAATAAGGATACAAATGAATTTATGGTAAATGAATATAATAAAGATAGTTCTAATTTAATAATAGTAGATGAAGTTAGTATGATAGATAATCGTTTAATGGATAGCTTACTTAGAGGTCTTACTAATAATATAAAATTAATACTTGTTGGAGATTATAATCAATTACCAAGTGTTGGTGCAGGTAATGTGCTTAAAGATTTAATAGAAAGCGATATTATAGATGTAATTAGTCTTGATTTACTTTATAGACAAGACGATTCCAGTTATATACCTGTACTTGCTAATGATATCAAAAACGAAACAGTAGAAGATGATTTTTTGATAGATAGAGATGATTATAAATTTTTACAATGCTCTAATGAGTCTATTTTACCTAGTTTAGTAAATATTGTGAAAAAAGTAATATCTAAAGGATATGATTATAAAAGAGTACAACTTATGGCACCGATGTACGCTGGAGTTAATGGTATAGATAATATAAATAAAGTATTGCAGAATGTATTTAATCCGTCAGAAACAGGAAAAAAAGAAATAAAGTATGGAGATATTATTTATAGAGAAAACGATAAAGTGTTGCATTTAGTAAATGATCCAGATAATAATGTTTTTAATGGAGACATAGGTGTAATTAAAAATATTGATTATAAGGGCAAAAGTGGTAAATCTGAAATTACTATAGATTATTATGGCCATTTAGTTACATATACCTCTAAAGATTTTAATAAGTTTAAACACGGATTTATAATAAGTATACACAAAAGTCAAGGTAGTGAATTTGATCTCGTTATAATGCCAATTAGTTCTTCATATAAAAGAATGCTATATAAAAAACTTTTATATACAGGCATAACACGTGCAAAAAAGAAATTAATATTAATAGGTGAGCCTAGAAGTTTTATATTTGGTATAACGAACAATAATGAAAGATTAAGAAAAACTGGATTACTTGAAAAACTATTAAAATATTTGAATAAAAATTAGATTATTGTAAAAAATATAATTGTATATAATTTATTTTATATACGGTATCATATTTCTAGTGAGGTGATATAATGAAATTATTAAGATCAATGGCTTTAATAGCAGTTGGTGCTGGAGCTGTATTAGCTTATCAAAAATATAGTGAGCCAGTGATGGAAAAATTAGAGGATATAGCTGATGAGGCTATGAAAAAGGCAAATAAAAAACTAGAAGATATGATGTAAAAAAAGAAGCATAATAGCTTCTTTTTTATATGTAAATAAGATTAAATTAAATTTTTAAATATTTTTATTGTACAATATTTTATATTAGAATGAAAAGTAGAATTTGAAGTGCCATCATTATTCCATTATGAATGAAGTGTAAACTTATAGGAACAAATATGTTTTCAGATTTAATGTAGCAGTATGCAAATATAAATCCTGGGATACTGTATGGTATAATAAACAATAAGTCTATTAAACTAGTACAAGTTCCAAGAACATGCATTGAGCCAAAAACCAATCCAGATGTAATGATAAATAGTATATTGGTATGAGAAAATATTTTTCTAAATGATAATCTAAATACCAATTCTTCTAAAATTGGTGCTATTAAAACTGTAATAACAAAGGTATAAATAGGAGCAGTTTTTAATGTATCTATAATAATAGATTGATTGTCAGATATCTGCGTTGTTGTAAATATAGTAATAATTAAATTACTTGATACCATTAATCCTAACATTAAAAACCAATATTTAATATATTTTTTAAAATATTTAACATTATTTTTAACAAAAATTTTAAAATCAGGAATAATATCTTTTCTATAAATATATATTATTATAAGTGTTAAAATAGCTTGATAACATGCTAAATAAACAGTTTTAATTGTTAAATTTAAGTTATTATAATTTATTCCAATCAGATTAATTAGTTCATGGGGTATTTGGGACATAATTAAATATAATAGTATTACTCCAACTCCTATAATCATATTTTTAAAATCTTTATTTTTTGCAGCTGTCATAAAATCACCATCTATTATATTATAGCAAATTTTAGTAAAAAATCAAAAAAAGTTTTAAAATATATAAAAATATGTTATAATTATTATGTTGCAACGAGAGTGGGGAATCCCACTCTTTAAGTTAGTAAGGAGGTATATATGGATATTGCAAATAAGGTAAAATCTTTAATAAATGATTATGTTGTAAATGAGGGATATTTTTTAGATGACGTTTTATATGTAAAAGAAGATGGAAATTGTTTTTTACGAGTTATAATTGATAAAGATGGTGTTGTTAGTGTAGAAGATTGTGTAAATGTTACACGAATTATTGATCCATTGTTAGACGAAATAGATTATATAGAAGGTAGTTACATACTTGATGTTTGTTCCAAGGAGAAGGGATGTGAAAAATATGAATAGTAAAGAATTCGAGAAGGCATTAAAATTATTAGAAGAAAAGGGAATGGATAGGGATTACATATTTGATTCTATGGTACTTGCTTTGACCAGTGCATATAAAAAAAATTATGGACTTTCTAATGTACGTTTAGAAGTAGATAAAGATAATTTTAACTTTAAACTTTTCTCATATAAAACAGTTGTTTTAGATAAAACACATAAGGATTCTTTGGATGAAGATAAGATTCCAATGAGAGAGGAAGAGGAATTAACAGAAGAACAGTTAAATGATGAAAATTTAGAAGATCTACCAGAAGAATTTAGATATCGTCCATTTGTATTTAATGAAAAAATACATATAACATTGGAAGATGCAAAAAAAATTGATCCAGATATTAAAGTTGGCGAAACGATTGAAGAAGAAGTTACACCTGCTGATTTTGGTAGAGTTGCGGCAGCAACTGCTAAACAGGTTATTATACAAAAGGTAAGAGAAGCAGAAAGAAATAATATAGCAACAGAATTTGGTGAAAAACAAGATGAAATGATGACTGGAATTGTTGAAATGGAAGATGAAAAAAATTACTATATAGATTTAGGTAAGACGCAAGGATTACTTCCCAAAACTGAAATAATTCCAGGCGAAAATATAAAAATGGGATCAAATATAAAAGTATATATAAGTAAAGTTGATATTAATTCTAAAGGAGCTTTAATACTTTTAAGCCGTAAACATTTTGGATTTATAAAGAGATTATTTGAGCTTGAAATACCTGAAATTAGTGATGGTACTGTGTTAATTTATAGCGTAGCTAGAGAAGCAGGTAATAGAACGAAAATAGCTGTATATTCAGAAAATAGTAATGTAGATCCAGTAGGAGCTTGTATAGGCGAGAAGGGAACTAGAATTTCAAATATTTTAAAAGAATTAGGTAATGAAAAGATAGATATAGTTAAGTATTCAAAAGATCCAGTCGAATTTATACAAAATGCTTTATTACCTGCTAAAGATGTAAGAGTATTTATTTTGGATGAAAAAACTAAAGAAACTATGGTTGTGGTAGATGACAAAAATTTAAGTTTAGCCATAGGTAAAAAAGGAATAAATGTAAAACTAGCATCTCGTCTTACAGGTTATGGATTGGATGTTAAGACTTTAGATCAAGTAAAGAAAGCCGGAATTAATATTTTGGAGTAGGTGAAGTATGAGAAAAATACCAATGAGAACCTGCGTAGTTACAGGTGAAAGATTAGAAAAAAGAGATTTGGTTAGAGTTGTAAGAACACCTGATGGGAATGTAATCATTGATAAAACAGGTAAAGTAAATGGTAGAGGTGCCTATTTGAAAAATGATTTAGATACTTTTAAAAAGGCGGAAGAAACTAAAATATTAAATAAAAAATTAGAAATAGAGGTACCTTCTTCTATATACGAAGAATTAAAAAGTAGGGTGTGAAATATGAAAAGAAATGATTATATAAATTGGGATGAATATTTTATGGGAATTGCTCTGATTTCAGCCGAGAGAAGTAAAGATCCAAATAGCCAAGTTGGTGCTTGTATTGTAGATCAAGATAATAAAATAGTCTCTTTAGGATATAATGGCGCTCCTATAGGATTTGACGATGATAAAGATATGATTTGGAATCGCAATGGTGGATTTTTAGATACTAAATATGCTTATGTGTGTCATTCGGAACTTAATGCCATATTAAATTCTAAAATATCCGTTAGGGGGTGCAAGGTTTATGTAACTTTATTTCCTTGTCATGAGTGTGCAAAAGCAATTATTCAATCAGGTATTACTGAAGTAATTTATTTAAGTGACAAATATGATAAAACAGAGGGAAATATAGTTTCAAAAAAATTATTTGATACATGTGGTGTTAAATATACACAGTATAAAAAATCAGGTAAAAAATTAAGTTTGGAGTTATGATATGAGTGATAGAGAGTATATGAATAAAGCGTATGAACAAGCAGAAAAATCTTCTTGTTCAAGAATTAAAGTAGGCGCAGTTTTTGTTAAAGATGGTAAAATTGTTGCACAAGGATATAACAATGTAACAGGTGGAGTAAGAGATTGTCGTGAAGTTGGATGTATAAGGGATGAGTTACATATACCAAGTGGTGAGAGAAGAGAAGTGTGCCGTGCTATATGTGCAGAGCAACTTGCTATTAGTGAGGCTGCAAGAAATGGTGTAGAACTGGATGGAAGTACAGCCTATATAACAGATTACCCTTGCCATATATGTGCTAAATTACTTGTAAGTTGTGGTGTTAATGAAATTGTCTATGATAGATACTATGAGGATAATTTATCTAAACATTTTTTGATGGAGGCTGGAACAAAAGTAAGAAAATTATAGAAAGAGGTGGTACTCATGATGAGTGTGGAAGAATATGCACAGGATGTAAATAAAACTGTAAGCGAGATTTTAGATCTATGTAAAAAATTAAATATATCTGCAGATAGTGAATATGATACTCTAGATGAAGAGGCTATAACGGAATTAGATAATTTAATTGCTTTGAATGAAGATGAGATGGATTTAGAATATGAAGAAGAACTTATAGAAAAGGAAAATAAAAAACAAGAAGGTAGCAATATAATTACAAAACAAAAAAAGCAAGTACAACCAATAAATAAGAACAAAATAAGCAAAAAAGAACTAGCTAGGAAGAAAAAAGAGATGTATAAAAATAAGGAAAAACTTATAAGCAATGGACCTACAATTGATAGTAATGTTGTAACATTTAAAGATGGTATGACTATAGGAGATTTGGCTAAAAGTTTAAACGTATCGCCAAGTGAACTTATAAAAAAATTATTTATGTTAGGAACTTTGGCCACGGTAAATAATAAAGTAGATTTTGATAATGCGGAGCTTTTAGTATCAGAATATAATAAAGAATTAAAAAGGGAACAAATAATAGATGAAACTAAATTTGAAGAATTTGAAATAAATGATAATGAAGCTGATTTAGTTAAAAGGCCACCGATTGTTACTATTATGGGACATGTTGATCATGGGAAAACGACCTTACTTGATACAATTAGAAAAACTAATGTAGCACAGGGAGAAGCTGGGGGAATAACTCAAGCTATCAGCGCTTATCAAGTTAAAGTTAAGGATGAACTTATAACATTTATAGATACACCAGGGCATGCTGCATTTACTGAGATGAGAGCAAGAGGAGCAAGTATTACAGATATAGTAATAATAATAGTTGCAGCAGATGATGGAGTTATGCCTCAAACTAAAGAGGCTATAGATCATGCTAAAGCTGCTGGTGTGCCTATAATAGTCGCCATAAATAAAATAGATAAGCCAGGTGCAAATGTAGATAAAGTAATGAGTGAATTATCTGACTATGGACTTACTCCAGATACTTGGGGTGGAGATACAATTTATTCTAAAATAAGCGCTAAAACTGGTGAAGGAATAGAAGAATTACTTGATAATATCTTACTTGTAGCTGAAATGGAAGAATATAAAGCTAATCCTCATCGTTATGCAAGTGGTAGTGTAGTTGAATCTAGACTTGATAAACGTGTTGGTTCAGTTGTTACAATATTAGTACAAAATGGAACCTTACGTTTGGGTGATCCAATTGTTGTAGGTTCTACTTATGGTAAAGTTAGAACTTTAAAAAATGATAAGGGAGAAGAAATTACAAGTGCTCTACCTAGTCAACCTGTTGAGATAACTGGATTATCTGATACACCACAAGCTGGGGATAAATTTATGGCGTTTGAAACAGAAAAGCAGGCAAGAAGTATAGGTGAAGCAAGAAAAACAGAACAACATTTAAAGCAAAATGCTAAAGGTACTGTATCGTTAGAGGATATATTTGCAAAAATACAAGAGGGTATTAAAGAAGTTAATGTAATAGTAAAAGCGGATGTTAATGGTTCGGCAGAGGCTGTTAGAAATTCACTTGAGAAGATTGAAGTTGAAGGTGTTAAAGTAAAAGTCCTTAGAAGTAGTGTAGGAGCCATTACTGAGAGTGATGTAGTTCTTGCTAATGCATCTCATGCTATCATAATAGGTTTTAATATTAGACCAAATAATCATATAAAGGATTATGCAAAAGAACAAGGTGTAGAGATTCGACTATATGATATAATTTACAAAGCAGTAGAAGATATGGAAGCTGCAATGAAAGGAATGCTTGATCCAGAATTTGAGGAAAAAGTTATAGGAAATGCAGAAGTTAGACAATTATTTAAATTTTCTAAAGTAGGAACTATAGCTGGTAGTTATGTAGTAGATGGTATTATTAAATCAAATTCTAAAGTTCGTGTAATTAGAGATAGTATAATTATATATGATGGTGAAATCAATTCTATTCAAAGAGAAAAAGATACTGTTAAAGAAGTAAAAAAAGGTTTAGAATGTGGTATTACAGTGACTAACTTTAATGATATTAAAGTTGGTGATATCATAGAGGCCTATGAAATGGTAGAGAAAAAATAATGTCCATTAAAAATGATAGAATCGATAGTATAATACAAAAACAAATTAGTTATATTATATCTAATGAAGTAAAAAATCCAAATGTTAAATTTGTTACTATAACTTATGTAGATGTTACAAATGACTTGAGTTTTGCTAAAGTTTACTTTACGACTTTAAATGATAAAGAAAATGCTTTAAAGGGACTTAATAGTGCAAAAGGATTTATTAGAAAAAATTTGGCAGATACTTTAGAATTGAGACATATACCAGAACTTGAATTTGTATATGATAAGTCTATAGAATATGGTAAAAGAATAGAAGATAAAATAAAAGAAATACATGAAAATGAGTAGTATTTCTTTTTTATTTCAATTAATAGTAAAAATGATTAGATTGCTTCTTTATATATATTTTTATTAAAATTATGTTCAACAGTATCTAATTTTAGTAGTTCATCAGTAGATATTAAGAAAAAATTATGAAGTAGGTATTGTTTACCATCACTAGCAACAGGATCATCCCATGTTGAGTCTAAATGATACCATTTATTGTCTAGTTTAATCAAATTCCAAACATGATTAGGAGACGTTATTTTATAATTTTGTATACCAATAATATTTAGATATATTGACATAATGTCACTATATCCTCCGCATATTGATTTTCCTGTTGTAATCAAGTTATATGCTGTATATGGATCTTTTGCGGTTTCTTTATTAAAATTTTCATCATAGATTGTATTATTTATAATGAAATCATGAAATACTTTTATTTTATCATAGTCGGTCATTGAATTATTTATATTACTTTCAATAAAATCATTTATATAATTTGTTATAAAATTAATTTCTTCACTGTTATATACTTTTTTTGTTTTAATTGTTACTCTTCCTGTTGATTCTACATTTATATTGATAGTAGAAAAAGAATTAAAAGGATGAACAAAATTATTAATGTCGGATATAATTTCATTATCTTCTATTAATTTAGAAACATCATTTATGCAATCATTATATTTACAATAAAATGAGTAACTATCATCACCACTGTTAATGGTTGTATAAAATATATTAAGTAGTTCTTGGTAATTTTTTACTGAAGAGCTATCTATATTTTGAACAAATATGTAGTCATTATTTAAAAAATATTCGTTGTAAGTTAAAACTTTATTACTTCCTTTATATAATATATCGTCAGTTATATAATTTGTGATGTTATCTCTGTAAAGATATATTATTATTACTAACAAAATCATAAAAGTTATCTTGAACATATCTTTCATATAATCACCATCCTAATTATAACATATACTATAACTTATTCTCAAGTAATAAATTATATTTATAATAAAAGTTTACAAAAATTTTATTTCAAAAAAAAGAAGTATAATTACTCCATAGAATTAACTTTTTTACTTAATCTAGATTTATTTCTTGCACTTGTATTTTTTGAAGTTACTCCACTTTTTGTAGCTTTATCAATTGTTTTAATTGCAACCTTTAACTTTTCGTTTGCTTTTTCTTTATTTTTAGCTGCGACAGCTCTTTCAACATTTTTAATAGCAGTTTTCATACTAGCAGCTATTTCATTATTTACTTTTTCTTTCTTTTCATTAACTAAAACCCTTTTTTTAGCATTTTTTAAATTTGGCATAAGTTCACCTCCAAGTCACATATAAACATATTTTAGCAAAAATTATTAAAAAATGCAATAAAATAAGCAAATTTGTTAAAAATAATAATGGTGATTTTATGAATAAGTCAGTCGATTTAAGTAAATATCAGATAAGAACTGATTTAGCAATTGATTATGTTGAAGATAAAAATAAATTAAAAGGAGTAAAATATAAGACAAATATAATAAATGATATAACAGTGACAAATGTAGAACTGGATAAAGACAATGATTTAGGTAAAAAAAAGGGAAAATATATAACATTAGAGTTTGAAGATGTTACTGACTATAATAATGCTAATAAATTAAGAAAAACATTAACCTTAGTATTAAAAAAAATGTTAAAAATAAAATCTGATTCATTTGGTCTTGTAGTAGGACTAGGAAATGATAAATCTACACCCGATTCATTGGGACCATTAGTTGTAAATGATATTATTGTTACAAATCATTTATATATGTTGGGGGAGTTAAGTAGTAATTATAAAAGGCTTGCTGCAATTAATCCTGGAGTTATGGGTGAAACTGGTATAGAAACAAGTGACATAATAGAATCGATAGGACAAAAAATAAATCCCGATTATTTAATAGTTATTGATTCACTTGCTAGTAAATCAATAGAAAGATTGAATAAAACTATACAGATAACAGATACAGGAATACAGCCTGGTAGTGGGATTGGAAATAAAAGAAAAGAAATTAGCAAAGATACATTAGGGATTCCTGTTATAGCTATTGGTGTACCTACTGTTGTAGATGCTGCAGTTATTGTTTCTGATACAATTAGTTTTATTTATAAAAATTATGCTTTCAATAAGCAATATATGAAAAATCCTAAAAGTAAATTAACTTTTAATAATGTGAATTTTTTAAATAAAAAAATAAAAGAAAATAAAAAGGAAAAACAAGATTTACTTGGTATGATAGGGACTTTAAGTGATGAGGAACTTCAAATGTTTATATATGAAGTTTTAAATCCAATTGGTTATAATCTTATGGTTACACCCAAAGAGATTGATTTTATTATACACAAATTGTCAAATATAATATCTACTTCAATAAATAATTCCATTCATAATATTGACAGGGATAGATAAGACATGGTATATTTATACTATAGAGGATGATAGGTGGTGATAGTATGAATAAAAAAGGATTTACATTGATAGAATTACTTGCGGTAATCGTAATACTAGCAATAATCGCATTAATAGCAACTCCAATTATACTTGGAATTATAAATGATGCAAGGGATAGTGCTAAAAAAAGATCAGCAGAACTTGTATACACAGGAGTTCAATATGCATATACAACATCATTGTATCAAACAACAGATGGTGAGATAGTAGTAACACCAACTTTAGAAACAATATCTAAAAATTTAAAGTTAGAAAACGTTCAAGATAAAAATATAGTGACTACTACAACAAAAATAACTATTACAACAGATGATGGTGTATCTTGTGAAGTAACAAAAGAAGCAGATGACGATTTTGCTGTTGCTTGCGAAGGATATCTTGATAAAAAATCAGTATCCACAGGTCAAAAAATATCTTAAGTTCAATATTAATTGAACTTTTTTTAAATATTTTACCTTCTATAATTTTCTTGACAAAAATAGATAAATCTAGTATACTTGTGATGTAATAGAGTAAGGTGGTGATAGTATGAATAAAAAAGGATTTACATTGATAGAATTACTTGCAGTAATCGTAATACTTGCAATAATCGCATTAATAGCAACTCCAATTATACTTGGAATTATAAATGATGCAAGGGATAGTGCTAAAAAAAGATCAGCAGAACTTGTATACACAGGAGTTCAATATGCGTATACAACATCATTGTATCAAACAACAGAGGGTGAGGTAGTAGGAACACCAACATTAAAGACAATATATAGTAATTTAGAAATAGAAAATATGCAATCTAAAGCTTATGATCCAAATGAAGAAGCGGCAACAAGTATAAAGATCAAAACAGACGATGGTGTTGAGTGTACAGTAGAACCATCAGATTCAGATTTTACGGTTGACTGTGGTGATTATCTTGATAAAAAATCAGTATCTACAGGTCAAAAAATATCTTAAGTTCAATATTAATTGAACTTTTTTTAAATATTTTACTTTTTATAATTTTCTTGACAAAAATAGATAAATCTAGTATACTTGTGATGTAATAGAGTAAGGTGGTGATAGTATGAATAAAAAAGGATTTACATTGATAGAATTACTTGCAGTAATCGTAATACTTGCAATAATCGCATTAATAGCAACTCCAATTATACTTGGAATTATAAATGATGCAAGGGATAGTGCTAAAAAAAGATCAGCAGAACTTGTATACACAGGAGTTCAATATGCATATACAACATCATTGTATCAAACAACAGATGGAAGTATAGTAGGAACACCAACATTAAAGACAATATGTGATAATTTAAAAATAGAAAATATGAAATCTAAAACTTGTACAGGTGATGCACCAACAGAAATAGCAATTGTAACAGATGATGGTGTAAATTGTACAGTAAAGAAAGAATCCAATGGTGATTTTTCAGTTGATTGTGGAGCAGACCTTGCTAAAAAATCAGTGTCTACTGCCCAAACTCTTGGATAGAAATTTTTTAGTTCAATATTAATTGAACTTTTTTTTTTTTTTTGCTATAATACTTTTGATTTGAAAGGGATGATCCTATGAAAAAATTCACAGTTGCCTTAGTAGGTAGACCAAATGTAGGTAAAAGCACGATATTTAATAGAATCGTTGGTAAAAAAATATCTATAATAGAGGATATACCCGGTGTAACTAGGGACAGGATAATGGCTAATGTAAATATTAATAATTATAATTTTTATTTAATAGATACTGGTGGTATTGAATTAGGTAATAAATCTTTTAATGATAAAATAAAGGTTCAGGCAAGTCTTGCAATAGAAGAAGCAGATATAGTAGTATTTGTTGTAGATGGAAAAGAAGGATTAACTAGCGATGATTTTTTAGTTCGCGATATGTTGAAAAAAGTATCTAATAAAGTAATAGTTGCTGTAAATAAATGCGATAGTAAAAAAATAAAAGAAAATGAATACGATTTTTATGAACTAGGATTTAAAGATATAGTTAAAGTTAGTGGAGAACATGGTACAGGAATATATGACTTAATTGATTTAATTACAAGTAAAATTCCTAAATCTGAGGAATTTATAGATGATACAAAGGTAAGATTTTGCATTGTTGGTAGACCAAATGTAGGTAAAAGCAGTCTGGTAAATGCTGTGTTGAATGAACAAAGAGTTATAGTTTCTGATTTAGCTGGAACAACTAGAGATGCGATTGATACAGAATTTAATTTTAATAATGAAAAATATGTAGTTATAGATACTGCTGGTATGAGAAAAAAGGGTAAGATATATGAAAGTATAGAAAAATATAGTTTGCTTAGAAGTTTAAAAGCAATAGACAGATCCGATGTTTGTGTGCTTGTTATTAATGCAGAAGAAGGAATAATAGAGCACGATAAACATATAGCAGGATATATAAAACGTGCAGGTAAAGCTATTGTAATAGCAGTAAATAAATGGGATTTAGTAGAAAATAAGGATATAGCTATGAAAAAATGGAAACATGATATAGAAGTAAATTTTTCATTTATGCCATATGCAAAAGTAGTTTTTTTAAGTGCAAAAACTAAATCAAGAATGCATACATTAATGCCAGAAATATTGAATGCATATGAAAATAGTAAAAAAGAAATAAAAACAAGTATATTAAATAATGTTATAATGGATGCATATGAGCTTAATCTTCCACCAAGTTATAAAGGAAAAAGACTTAAAATATATTTTGCAAGTCAGGTAAAATCTATGCCACCTACTTTTAACATTCAAGTAAATAGTAAATCACTTATACATTTTTCTTATGAAAGATATTTGGAAAATAAAATAAGGGAGTCTTTTGATTTTTCCGGGACACCGATTGTTATCAATTTTAAAGGTAAAAAAGAATAATTCATTTGATAAAATCTACACTAAGTAAAAATGTGTAGATTTTGTATAGTAACCTGAAATTTTTCAATATATATATATATATTTCCAAAAGCATTTCTATTTTAATTTTTAATTTTATATGATATTATTGTTTTGGTGATAATATGAAGTGCCTTTATAACAAAAAAATATTAAGTATAGCTTCTTTATGCATTTTAATAGGAGTTCCACTCTTAAAAAATGTTTCTAAGTATTTAGAACATTATAATATAATCAGTAACTATGATTACATTAATCCAGCTATAATTTTATTTGTTTCGATACCCTTTTTGTTATATATTTATTTTAAAGATGTTAAAAATGGTTGTAGAAAAATCGACATATATGATTATATATTTTTTTTGCTTGTTATAACGGGACTTATTTCTGTTGCCTTTTCAATAAATAAAGAAATTTCTATTTTTGGTAAGGATTATAGACATGAAGGCTTTTTATCTATGTTATGTTATTATTTACTTTTTATAAATTGGAAATTTTATGCAACAAAAAAAGATATAAATAATTTTATAAGATTAATAATAATTATTTCTATTGTTAATTCAATATATTCATTATTACAAATGTATACTAATTTTGATTTTATAATTAGGTATGATGATACATTTATGGCTAGTGGATTATGTGTTAATCCAAATTTCTTTGGAAGTTTAATTGTTACTACTTTGGGAATTATTTCTTGTAAATTTTTATATAACAAACAATCTACAAAAGGAGAATATTTTAGTATAATAATATTGTTTATATCGCTTATAAATTCTCAATCAACAGGGCCTTTTATAGCATATATATTAGTGATTATATTTTTGGCTTTTTTTCTTAATATAAAAAAGAGCTTAATGTTGAATAAATTATTGTCGTTAATTATTATTTTTATAATCACTTGTATTTCTGTATTTTTTATAAATATGGCTGTTATTTTTGTAAAAGATAATGGTATTGGTAATTTTAGATGGGAAATAGGTAAGAAAGGTATAAATGAGACAATAAAAAGTGGAGGTAATGGTAGATTAAAAATATGGATGAATAGTTTGGATATAATAAAAGATAATCTATTAGTTGGTGTTGGATTTGATAATTTTTATTTAGCATATCCAAATCAAAAAATTAACTCTAATGTTAAATTATATTTGTCAACAAGTGGATTAAATAATTCTTCGATAAATAATTACTATAATATTGTTGATAATGCACATAATGTTTATATTCATACTTGCGTAAGCACTGGCATTTTTGGCTTGATTCCTTATCTTGTATTATGTTTTTTAACCTTTATCAGAGGTTTAAAATCTAATAATAAATTAATGTTTTTATTATTGAGTGCTTTTTTTGCATATTCAATACAAGCTTTCGTGAATATAAGCGTTATACAAGTAGCTCCTATATATTTTATAATAATTGGGCTCATGTTGTCAAAATTTGAATAGAACTAATTTTTGCCTTTTACATAGACTAATGTAGGAGGTTTTTTAATGGCTTTTTCAGATTCTTTTTTTAATAGAATAGAGAAAAAAACTAATGTAGGCAAAGAAACTATTATGGATCTTGCTAAAAAATTACAACAAAATGATTTAAAAAATGAAGGAACACTTAGAGAGGTTATTCAAACTTTGAGTCAAATGACTGGTAGAAATGTTTCAAAAGAACAGGAAGATAAAATAATAAATGCAGTTGTTAACGATAAAGTACCAAAAGACATAGATAAAATGATTTAACTTGATTATTGACTATAATGTCAATTTTTTAGCTTTACTATAAAGTTTTATTCAATTCATTAAATAATATTGAGTAGAATTTATTTTTTATTTTTTATTATTTTATCTACTATTCCATAATTTAATGCTTCTTCTGCATTCATAAAATTATCCCTATCGGTGTCTTTTTCTATTATATCTAAACTTTTACCTGTATTAATAGAAAGTATTTTATTAAGTTTATCTTTAGTTTTTAAAATATGCTCAGCAGCTATTTTTATTTCTGTTGCTTGGCCTTGTGCGCCTCCAAGTGGTTGATGTATCATAACTTCACTGTTGGGTAAAAGATATCTTTTACCTTTTTTTCCGCTACTTAGTAAGAATGCTGCCATTGATGCACATATACCTATTCCTATCGTTGATACATCACTATTTATAAAGTTAATTGTATCATATATAGCTATTCCGTCAGTGACACTTCCTCCTGGCGAATTAATGTATATATTAATATCTTCATTATTTAATGAATCTAAATACAATAGTTGTGCAACAACGCTATTAGATAAATTATTATCTATTTCACCATTTATAATAATAATTCTGTCTTTCAACAATCTAGAATAAATATCATATACTCTTTCACTGTTATTTATTTTATCTATTACTGTTGGTATTAACATAAAAATCATCTCCTGTGTATATAATAGTTACAAATAGTAATTTTTATTCAATAAAAAAGTCGACAAACTAATATTTTTTTGATAAAATAAAATTACAGAGTAAGAGGGATATAATGAATAAAAAAATAAAAGTAACATTTAGAGGTAATAGAGTCTTTGAATTTGACGAGGGAACTACTTATAAACAGATATCAGAAAATTTTCGATATAATTTTAATTATGATATTTTGATCGCTAAAGTAGATAATGACATTGTAGATTTGAGTGATACATTAAAGAAGAAATGTAATATAGATTTTTTTGATAGAAGTAGCGAAATAGGAAATTCTATATATGTTAGAAGTGCGATATTTATTTTAATTCTTGCAGTTAAAAATATTTTAGGCGATGACGTTGATGTAATAACTGAACATTCCCAAGATTATGGTGTTTATTGTAGTGTAGAGGGTATAATTTTAACAAAGGACATTGTCAATAAAATATATAGGGAAATGAAAGAAATAGTTAAAGATAATTATTTATTTACTAAACTTAGTGTATCTAGGTTAGATGCTATAAAGTATTTCAAAAAAATTGGTAAATTAGATAAAGTAAATGTATTAAAATATATATCTAACACTTATATAAATTTATATAGAATAAATGATGTGTACGATTATTTTTATGGTAAAATGGCATATAGTACCTCGCAGATTAATGATTTTAAATTGACATATATATGTGATAATGGGTTGGTGATGTCTTTACCTGATTTAATTAATCCTGAATGTACTTTAGATTATGTTCATCATGAAAAGATATTCAATAAATATTTGGATTATACAAATTGGGGTAAACTATTAAATGTTAGAAACGCTGCAGATTTAAATTTAGTAGTATCAAAGGCAAAAATTGGAGAATTAATTAATTTAGCTGAAGCATACTATGATTCACAATTGGCAAAAATTGCAGAAGATATACATGAAAGTAATAAAAACATAAAATTAATTTTAATAGCAGGTCCATCATCGAGTGGTAAAACTACAACAGCTAAAAAACTTGATATTTATTTAAGAAGTAAGGGTTTTATTACACATCCAATTAGCTTAGATAATTATTTTGTTGACATAGATAAAATAGTTATAGGTAGTGATGGAAAACCAGATTATGAATCTGTAAGAGCTTTAGACATAAATTTATTCAATAAAAATTTGTCAAATTTATTAGACGGGAAAAAAGTTAATTTACCATCATTTAATTTTTCATTAAGAAAAAGAGAATATAATGATAATTATTTACAATTAGGAGAAAAGGATATTATAATAGTTGAAGGGTTACATGCATTGAATGATGAACTTACTATGTCTATAAATAAAGATCAAAAATATAAGATTTATATAAGCCCATTAACTCAACTTAACATAGATGATCACAATCATATACATACAACCGATATCAGAAAATTAAGAAGAATAGTCCGTGATAATAAGACTAGAGGAGTTTGTGCAGCTGAAACTTTAAGAATGTGGCCTGCTATAAAGTCTGGCGAAAGAAATAATATATTTAAATTTCAAGATGATGCTGATTCAGTTGTTAATTCATCCCTTATTTACGAAATTGGTGTATTAAAAATATATGCAGAGCCTTTACTATTTAATATAAGTGAAGATTCACCTGAATATCCTGAGGCTTTAAGGCTTATAAATTTTTTAAGGAATTTTTTACCTATACCTAGTGATGATGTGCCCGCAGATTCAGTATTGAGAGAATTCATTGGTGGAAGCTGTTTTAAAAATTAGAAAGAAGGAATATAATGATAAGAGTAGCAATTAATGGCTTTGGAAGAATAGGAAGATTGGTATTTAGAATCATGGAGGATGATCCAAATTTTGAGGTAGTAGCAATTAATGATTTGACTGATGCAGAACAACTTGCATATTTACTTAAGTATGATACGAATCATGGAAATTATAAAGTTAATGAAATAAGTTTTGAAGGTGAGTATATAATTGTTGGAGATAGAAAAATTAGGGTATATTCTGAAACTGATCCATTAAATTTACCATGGGGTGAGCTTGATATAGATGAAGTGTTTGAATGCACGGGACGTTTTACTGATAAAGATAAGGCAATGGCTCATATAAATTCAGGTGCAAAAAAAGTTATTATAAGTGCTCCTGCTAAAGGTAATTTAAAAACTATAGTATATGGTGTAAATGAGGATACGTTGGATGGAAGCGAGCAAGTTATAAGTGCAGCAAGTTGTACAACTAATTGTTTAGCTCCAGTTCTTAATATAATAGAAAAAAATATAGGTATAATAAAAGGATTTATGACAACTGTTCATGCTTATACAAATGATCAAGCAACTCTTGATATAGCCCATAAAAAGGGAATTAATTCTCGTCGTGGTAGAGCTTGCGCAGCTAATATTGTCCCATCATCAACTGGAGCGGCATCTGCTATTGGACTTGTAATACCTTCATTAAGAGGAAAAATGGACGGTGGAGCTTTAAGGGTTCCGGTTTCAACTGGATCAGTTATAGATTTGTCGTTGGAACTTAAGAGGAATACTACAGTTGAGGAGATTAACAAATTATTTAAAGAAAATTCAAATGAAACTGTAGGATTTACAATGGATCCAATAGTATCTAATGATATAAAAGGTTCACATTTGGGAGGACTTATTGATGGTCAACTTACAAAAGTTATTGAAGTTGATGGAAAACAATTAGTAAAAATTATTGCTTGGTACGATAATGAGATGGGGTATTCTGCACAGATGGTAAAAACTGCAAAGTATCTTGGAAACATGTAAAAAGATAGAAAAATCTATCTTTTTCTTGTCTCTAACATTTGTTTGTGTTATACTTATATTGGTGATAGTATGTATGAGTATATAAAAGGTATGGTAGTATTTCAAGAAAGTAATTATATAGTACTTGATAATAACGGTATAGGGTACTTAGTATATGTGCCAAACCCATATTCTTTTGAGTTAAATAATGAATATATCGTATACATTTATCAATATGTAAAAGAAGATGAAATAAGTTTATATGGATTTAAAAATAAAGAAGAAAAAGAGCTTTTTTTAAAACTTATAAATGTAAAAGGTCTAGGCTGTAAAATGGCACTTCCTATGCTAGCTACAGGATCTATTAGTGGTATTATGGATGCAATAGATAGAGAAAATATACTTTACTTAAAGAAATTTCCAAAAATAGGCGATAAAGTAGCTAGGCAGATAATATTAGATTTAAAAGGAAAACTTAATACTAATATTGTAAATAAATTTAATGAAGATTATGATGAACTGATAGAGGTATTAAGAGGATTAGGATACAAACAAGCGGATATAAATAAAATATTGCCATCCATAAAATCAGATTTAAATATTGAAGATCAAGTTAAGGAAGCATTAAAATTGATGTTAAAATAATATATGATAATATAGATTGGATCTTATTTCTATGTACAATAACATATTGAAATAAATACTAAAATATATAGAAGGAGGAAACGTTATGGATAGAGTTGTTAGTGAAGAAGAAATAGTAGAAGATAACTTTGAACAAAATATAAGACCTAATAGTTTAGATGAATACGTTGGTCAAGCTGAAGTTAAAGAAAATTTAAGCATATTTATTAAAGCTGCTAAATTAAGAGAAGAACCATTGGATCATATTTTGTTGTATGGTCCTCCTGGTCTTGGGAAAACCACACTTGCTTATATAATTGCTAATGAGCTTGGAAGTAATATTAAAACTGCCAGTGGTCCATCGATTGAAAAAAGTGGAGATTTAGCTGCTGTATTATCTAATCTAGAACCTGGAGATGTTTTATTTATAGATGAAATACATAGAATACCTAGATTTGTAGAAGAAATATTATATTCAGCGATGGAGGATTTTACTTTAGAAATAGTAGTAGGTAGTGATAATTCTAGTAGAAGTATAAAAATAGATTTACCTCCATTCACTTTGGTTGGAGCAACAACTCGTGCAGGGGATTTGACAAGTCCTCTTAGGGATAGATTTGGGATAATAAATAAATTAAATTATTACACAGTAGATGAATTAAAGAAAATTGCGATCAGGACTAGTAAGGTTCTTGATTGCCCAATAGATGAGGATGCTGCAATTGAACTTGCTAGGCGTAGTAGAGGAACTCCTCGTATATGTAATAGATTATTTAAAAGAGTTAGAGATTTTGCTCTTGTTATGGGAAATGGTAGTATAGATTTAAAAATAACTAAACATGCTTTAGATAGACTTAAAGTAGATGAATTGGGATTAGATGAAACAGACCATCATTTGCTTAAATCAATTATTGAAAAATTTAATGGCGGTCCTGTTGGAATTGAAGCTATTTCATCATCAATAGGAGAGGAGCAAACAACGATAGAGGATGTTTATGAACCATATCTACTTCAGATTGGTCTTTTAAAAAGAACTCCTCGTGGTAGAATGGTTACTGAAAAAGCATATGAACATTTGAAAATTCCATATAAGGAAAAGTAATAAAAAATATAATATTGGAAATAGTAGTAATGGTGATTAAATGAAAAAAATATTTATTTTATTCTTGATAATTTGTTTAATTGGTTGTAAAAATGCTAAAAACGATAGTTTGAATGAAAAATTAGATCAGGAAGAAGAATTTGAGAAGGAAAAAAAATTGACTAAAGAGGATTATCAAATTAATAAAGTAGATGAACTAGGTGAAATACCTATCATGATGTATCATGGTATATATAATAAAAAGAATTCTGAAACAAATTATACGGGTGGTAATATTGACAAAGATGGATATCAAAGAACTAGTGAAGCATTTAAGGGAGATTTAGAGTTTTATTATAATTTGGGATACAGAATGATTAGATTAACCGATTACGTGGATGGAAATATAGATGTAGAACTTGGCAAAAGTCCTTTGATACTTACATTTGATGATGGACTTTCAAATAATATTAATGTCATTGGATTAGATGAAAATGGTGAAATTATAATAGATCCAAATTCTGCTGTTGGAATACTTGAAACCTTTAAACAAAAGTATCCCGATTTCAATGTTACTGCAACTTTTTTTGTAAATGGTGAATTATTTCAACAAAAAGAATATAATGAAAAAATATTAAAATGGCTTGTTAAAAATGGATACGATATAGGGAATCATACTTATAGTCATGTAAATTTTAGTAAAGTTGGAAAAGAGGAATCATTGAATGAAGTTGGTAGTGTATACGAAATTTTAGACAGTATTATACCTGGAGAGTATGTGAATATAGTTGCTCTCCCATATGGATCACCATATTCTTTAGAGCATAATAATATGCAATATATATTTGAAACTAGTTATAATGGTAAACTATACAAGACTAAATCTGCTTTAAGAGTAGGTTGGAAGGCTGAAAATTCTCCATTTTCCGAAGAATTTAATCCTAATTTTTTAAAAAGAATTCGTGCATATGATAATAACGGAGAAGATTTTGATATTCAAATGAATTTTGAATTATTGGAAAATACTAGATATATATCTGACGGGAATAAAAATACAATAGTTGTTCCAGACTCAAAAAAAAATATAATTTTAAATGATTATAATAAATCTGTGATCACATATTAAAAAAATTTTTATATCATGTTATAAAAACTAATTTATTATGATAAAATATATACATAATATGATAGGAGGATTTATATGGCTTTAAATTCAGATTTTTATATGGATATATTTAAAAAGGAAGCTTATTGGACGCAATTAGCAAAAGATAAGCTGTTAAATGTATATTACTTAGATAAGATTAAAAGTTTTTATCAAGATAAAAAAAATTATATAAATAAAGAATTAGAATCGACTAATAGTGTATTGTTAAATAATTTTTTTCAAATGATGGACGATATAATAAAAAAAATAGATTTAGTTACAACTAATTACAGAAAAGGTTTAAAAGTTGACATAAACTCTATTGTTAATTTGTTTATTTCTAACAAAATGAATAATAGTAACATTAATAATAATGTTGTAGAAGGACTTGATGAAGATACTGATATTATTAGACTACAGGTTAGAAAAAAAATACTTGAAAATAAAATGAAAAAGATTTCAAAAGAATCTGATTTTGATGATAGCTATATGTATGATGATGTATGTTATAACGATAAAATTATATAAAAACAGCTTAATTAATAAATTAAGCTGCTTTTTCAACTTTATTTAAAGTTCTTTTTTCTCTTGCACTCATTTTAACTTTAGTACCATCTTCTAAAGTAACTAATTGTAAATTAACTTTTTGTGTATGTCTTGTTGCTCTACAAGAATGAGATCTTCTATTTCCAGCAAGTGGTTTTTTATTAGTTGCTTTTTTTGCCATATTATTCCTCCGTTCAAAGTTTTTTTTCCTATGCCATATGAGTTTATCATATTTTTTAAAATAAGTCAAATATTTTATTTATTTTTATTTAAAATAACGGTCATTTATAGTAAAATATATGTAGGAGGGATAGTATGTATACACCACTTTATATAAAAACTGATAACAGTTTGCAAACATCACTTATAAAAATAGAAAATTTAATCAATTTTGCTAAGAATAACAATATAAAATCTCTTACAATAACTGATGATAATATGTATGGTGTATTAGACTTCTATAAAATGTGTATAAGTAATAACATTAAGCCCATAATTGGTCTTGAAATTGTGTATAATGGTCAAAAAATAGTATTTTATGCAAAAAATTATAATGGATATAAAAATTTAATAAAGTTATGCACACTTTCAAGCGAGAGAAATTTAGAAATAACTGATTTGAAAAAATATTCTGATAATTTAGTATGTATAATACATAAGAATAGTCTAAATATCTATAATGATATAAAAAATTTTTATGAAAATATATTTATTGGATACAAAAATTTAAATGAGTTAGAATCTATAAATGAAAAAAATTCTATTTACATAAACGAGACTTTGTATTTGACTAAAAATGACAGTAAATATATAAAATATATGGACGCAATAAGAACTGGAGTTACTGTAGATTTAGTAGAAAATAATCATTTTGATAACTATATACTTTTAGAAGATGAATTTAATATTAAATATAAAAATAGCATAGAGAATAATCACCTAATAAGTGAATTATGTAATGTTGAGATACCTTTTAATCAAAAATTAATGCCCAAATTTAAGAATGATTGTGGGGTTGATAGTTTTACATATTTAAAGAAAAAATGCATTGATGGATTAAGGCTACATTTTGGGGATACTGTAAAAGAAATATATAAAATAAGACTTAAATATGAATTGGATATAATAAATAAAATGGGATTTTGTGATTATTTTTTAATAGTAGCAGATTATGTTGAGTTTGCTCGTCGAAATAATATAATAGTTGGTACAGGTAGAGGAAGTGCAGTTGGGAGTCTCGTTTCTTATTGCCTCAAAATAACAGATGTAGATCCTATAAAATACAATTTACTTTTTGAAAGATTTTTGAATCCTGAACGTATTAGTATGCCTGATATTGATATAGATTTTGAACATGATAAAAGAGAGGAAGTAATAAATTATTGCATAAATAAATATGGTGCTAAAAGAGTTGTACCTATTATAACATTTGGAACATTAGGTGCAAAACAAGCAATAAGAGATGTTGCTAAAGCTATGGGTATAGATTTAGTTCTTGTGGATAATTTAAGTAAACTTATTGATTCCAAAAAGACATTAAAGGAAAATTATAACGATAATATTAAAATAAAAAATTTGTTAGAAAGAAAGGATGATCTAAAAGAATGCTATAAGGTTGCAAACAAATTCGAGGGACTTAAAAGACATACTTCTATACACGCTGCAGGAGTAATTATGTCTAGTGTAGATTTAGATGAAGTAATTCCACTTGATAAAAGTCATGATTTTTATTTAAGTGGATATGACATGACCTATTTAGAGGAACTTGGATTATTAAAAATGGATTTTCTTGCAATTAAATATTTAACAACCATTCATAATATAATAAATAGTATAAATAAAGATTATAGCGTAAATATCAAATTTGATGAAATACCTTTAAATGATAAAAAAGCACTTGATGTATTTAAAAATGCTGATACAATTGGAATATTTCAGTTTGAATCAGATGGAATGATTAGTTTTTTAAAAAGGCTTAAAGTATCTAGTATGGATGATCTTTTTGCAGCTATAGCGCTTTTTAGACCTGGACCAATGCAGAATATACCTACCTATATAAATAGGAAAAATGGTAAAGAGGTAATAGATTATTTAGATCCAACGTTAGAACCGATACTAAAATCTACATACGGAATAATGATATATCAAGAACAAATAATGCAAATAGCACGAACTATGGCTGATTATACCTTGGGAGAAGCTGACATTCTTAGAAAAGCTATGAGCAAAAAGAAAAAGGATATATTGTTAAAAGAAAAAGAAAAATTTACAAGTAGAGCCATTGCTAAAGGGTATAATGATGTTTTGGTTTCAAAAGTGTATGAACGTATGCTTAAATTTGCAGAGTATGGATTTAATAAATCACATTCGATTGGATATTCTATAGTAGCATATAAAATGGCTTATTTAAAAGCATACTATCCCAAAAATTTTATTACGTATTTGCTTTCTATGGAAATAAATGATGATGCAAAAACTAAACAATATATATATGAAGTTAAAAAAAATAATATAGAAATACTTTTGCCAAATATAAATTTAAGTGAGAGAAAATATAAAATTGAAGATAATGGGATCAGATATCCACTATCCAGTATAAGGAATGTCGGCGCTTCTTCTAGTGAGGTTATAATTAAAGAAAGAGAAAATGGTAAATTTATTGACATATATGATTTTATAAAAAGGTGTTATGGTAAAACCATTACATCTAAAACTATTGAATCATTAATATATGCAGGGGCTTTTTATGATTTTGGATACAATAAAAAAACCCTTATCACTAATTTAGATTTGATAATCAATTATGGTGAACTTATAAAGGACTTAGATAGAAGCTTAGCTTTAGAGCCTGAAATAAAAGAAGTAGAAGAATTTTCAAAAAAAGAACTTATGGAATATGAACTTAGTGTATTTGGATTATACTTAACAAATAATCCTATAACCGATATTAAAATAAAAAGAGGAAATACAATTAACTTGAATGAATTAGCATCTTATTTTGATAAAAGAATATCTATAATACTTTATGTTGACAAATTGAAAGAAATAAATACATCTAAGGGGGAAAAAATGTGTTTTATAACAGGTAGTGATGAGGTGTCTACTACTGTTGTTGTAATGTTTCCACCCGTTTATGAAAAAAATAAAAATTTGATTCATGGTGATATAATTGAAGTTAAGGGTAGGGTGGAAAAAAGATTTGACGAATATCAAATGGTTGCAAATGAAATAACAAAATTATAATATAAATTTATACATTATGAAATAAAAAATTTAAATTAAGTTTATAATATTTAATCTATAAAAAAAGTATAATAAAGTTAAAATTAGATAAAATACTTTTTTTTTATGCTATTTTAATGTATAATATACATAAAGTAGGTGATGGTATGTTAGGTAAAATAATTGGAATTGAAAATAATACGGTATTATTAGAACTAAATGTTAAATTGGAGGAAATGCAAAATATAATAAATTTATATGTTCTATTTGAAGATAGCCATAGAAAATTTATTGGAGAAATAATTGATATAAAAAATAATATAGCAAGTATAAATTTATTAGGAGAATTCAATAATGATAATTTTAACTTTGGTGTATCAAAAAAACCTTCTTTTTCAGCTAAGAGTAAACTCATCTCAAAGGAAAAAGTAAACTATATATTAGGAGTTACTAATTATGATGAAAAAAGGGATCTCATAATAGGTAAAAGCCCTATTTATGAAGGTATAGATATTGGTGTAAGTATAAATAATTTCTTTAGTAATCATTTTGCAATTTTTGGTTCAACTGGTAGTGGCAAATCTTGTAGTGTAGCGCGCATTTTTCAAAATTTGTTTCAAAAAGAACACTCTATCCCATATAAAGCGAGTATATTAATATTTGACGCGTATGGTGAATATCATTCTGCATTTTCTACTCTTAATGAAAAGGTGCCTGAAATAAATTTCAAAGCATACACGACTGATGTAAATAACGATAATATTCCAAATATAAAAATACCGTTATGGCTACTTAATGTGGATGATATAGCACTTCTTTTAGAAGTTAGTTCTAAAAGTCAATTACCAATAATAGAAAAGGCCATGAAATTAGTAACTATATTTGCTAAAGAAGAAAATTTAGTTATTAGAAGTAAAAACGATATCATAGCACGAGCTATTTTAGATATACTTGCAAGTGGAAAGGCTCCAGCTCAGATTAGAGATCAAATTTTCTCTGTTTTAAGTCATTATAATACTAAAGATTTAAACTTGGATACTCCTATATATCAACCAGGATATACAAGACCATTAAAGCAATGCTTATTAATCGATAATACTGGTAAGATACGAGAGATGGAACTTTTAACAACATTTATAAATCAATTCCTGATTGATGATGTAGAATTGAGTTTGCCAGATGGAAGTTTTAAATATACTCTTAAAGATTTATATGATGCGTTTGAATTTGCTCTTATTTCTGAAGGTGTTTTAAGCAGTGATAAAATATTCGATGAATATAATATTCTTAAAGTTAGATTAAGAAGTTTGATTAATAGTGATTATGCTAGGTATTTTGATGTTGATAACTATGAAACTAAGGAACAGTTTATAAAAGAAATATTAACAATAGAAAATGGTAGAAAGGCCCAAATAATAAATTTTAACATAAATTATGTGGATGATAGATTTGCTAAAACGTTAACTAAAATATATTCTAGAATTTTCTTTGAATACTCAAAAAATCTAAAGAAAAGAGCTAGTATTCCAATTCATATAATATTGGAAGAGGCACACAGATATGTTCAAAATGATACTGATGTAAGTATTATAGGTTATAATATTTTTGATAGAATAACAAAAGAAGGAAGAAAATATGCTGTTCTTCTTGGATTGATTTCGCAAAGACCATCTGAACTTTCATCAACTGCTTTGTCACAGTGTAGTAATTTTCTAATATTTAAGATGCTACATCCAACCGATGTTGAGTATATAGGACAAATGGTACCAAATATAACTGCAGATATTATTAAAAAAATTCAATTACTACAAACTGGTACTTGTATAGCATTTGGGTCTGGATTCAAAATTCCATCATTAATAAAATTGGAGATGCCTTCACCAGCCCCTTATAGTAGTAGTTGTGATGTAAGTGGAGTGTGGTTTTTGGATAGAAAAAATTAACAAAATATATGATTTGTTAATTTTTTTGTTAAAAATAAATTTTACATGGTATAATAATGTAGGTGATTTCGTGAAACAGGAAAATATCAGAAATTTTTCCATAATTGCACATATAGATCATGGTAAAAGTACTTTAGCGGATAGAATATTAGATATTACTGGTGCAGTTACGGAGCGAGAAAGACAGGATCAATTGCTAGATAATATGGAAATAGAGCGTGAACGAGGTATAACTATAAAATTGAATGCAGTTGAATTACACTATGACTATAAAAATGTTATTTATAAGCTTAATTTAATAGATACCCCAGGACATGTCGATTTTACATACGAGGTATCCAGAAGTTTAGCTGCTTGCGAAGGTGCGATTCTTGTTGTTGATGCAGCTCAAGGTGTAGAAGCACAAACACTAGCTAATTTATATCTTGCATTAGAAAATAATTTAACAATAATTCCTGTTATTAATAAAATAGATTTGCCTAATGCGGATATAGAAAAAGTAAAAAGAGAACTTATAGATAATTTAGGTTTTAACGATGATGAAATAATTTTATGTAGTGCAAAAAATGGTGTTGGTATTAAAGAGTTAGTAGAAGCTATAATAGATAGAATTCCGTCCCCTAAAGGTAGTTCTAATAATAAATTACAGGCTTTGATATTTGATAGTTTTTATGATCCCTATAAGGGTATAGTGACTTTAATTAGAGTAGTAAACGGCAAGGTTAAAGTTGGCGATAAAATAAAAATGTTTGCCACTAATAACGTATATGAAGTAGTTGAACTTGGAGTGAACACTCCACACAGGAAAGAAAAGAAAGAACTTGTAAATGGAGAAGTAGGGTATTTATGTGCTAACATAAAAAAAATAGAGGATGTAAAAGTAGGAGATACAATAACACTCGAAAATAATCCAGCAGAAATTCTTCCGGGGTATAGGCCTATGAAACCTATGGTGTTTTGTGGTCTATATCCAGTAGAGTCTAGCAAATTTCCTGTTCTTAGAGAAGCATTAGAAAAGTTAAAGTTAAATGATGCCTCATTAGAATTTGAGCCCGAAACATCAGAGGCTTTAGGGTTCGGTTTTAGATGCGGATTTTTAGGGTTATTACATATGGAAATAATAGAAGAGAGAATTGAAAGGGAATTTAATATAGACTTGATTGCTACATCTCCATCCGTTGTATATGAAGTAGAATTGACAGACAAAAGTATAATATATGTAGATAGTCCAGTAAAAATGCCTGAAAGGCAGAAAATTAAAGAAATTAAGGAACCATATATAAGAACGAATATATTTGTTCCAAGTGAATATATTGGTCCTATTATGGAGTTGTGCCAAAATAAAAGAGGAAACTATATTTCTATGGAATATATAGATCAAACAAGAGTTAATATACATTACGAAATACCATTATCAGAAATAGTTTATGAGTTTTTTGATAAACTTAAAAGTTGCACAAAAGGATATGCTTCATTTGATTATGAATTAATAGGTTATAAAAAAAGTGATTTAGTTAAAATGGATATATTGCTTAATGGTGAGGTTGTAGATGCTTTAAGTTTAATAGTGCATAAAGATTTTGCTTACAACAGAGGTAAAATAATAGTTGAAAATTTAAAAAAATTAATTCCACGACAACAATTTGAAATACCAATACAAGCTGTAATAGGAACAAAAGCAATTGCCAGGAGTGACATTAAGGCAGTTAGAAAAAATGTGCTTGCTAAGTGCTATGGTGGGGACGTATCACGAAAAAGAAAATTGCTTGAAAAGCAAAAAGAAGGTAAAAAAAGAATGAAAATGGTTGGTAGTGTAGAGGTGCCACAAGAAGCATTTCTAGCAGTACTTAGTATGGAGGAATAATGATGAAAAATAAAAATTTATATAAGTTATTAGGAATGATGGCTTTAGAATTTAGATTATCACTTGATAATCTTTGTAAACTTTTGGGTAAAGAAGTGACTGAACAAAATAAAATGGATATTTATAAAGCTATTTCATTAATATTTGATAATGATCCAGATTATATAGAAAAATTCAAATATTTATTTTTTTACGAAACATTTAATGAGCCACAAACATCAGCAAAAATTGCGTATTTCACTGCAGTTAATTATCTAAAGAGATATAATAAATTAAGTGAAAGTAGTACATCACAGGAAAAGAAGAAAATATTAGATGAATTGCATAAAACGGATAGTGATTTTAGAAACATAAAGAATAATTTAGGTAAAGTATCCCTTACAGATGGTGAAGTTGCAATAATTTCTAAATATAGAATAAAAAATGTTATACCTAGAGAGATTTTCTGTAAGAATTATGGGATTCACTATTCAACTTTGCATTCAAAAGAATTTTTACTGTCATCAAATATTTTAAAAGAAAAACTGACTATACTTGGTGAATATTGTGAACCATATATTAGAAAAAATAGGAATTCTAGAAAAGCTAAATGATAAAATCTATCTATATTCATATACCTTTTTGCGATTCTATATGTTCATATTGTGATTTTTGTAAGTATATAAAAAATGATAAATGGGTGAAAGAGTATTTAAATGAATTAGAGTGTGAAATAAAAAGTAGATATGATGGTGATGAAATATCTACAATTTATATTGGAGGAGGTACTCCAAGTTCGCTTGATATTAATGATTTAAAAAGATTATTTAGAATAATAAGTATATTTAAATTTAGTGGGAATTTGGAATTTACATTTGAGTGCAATATAGAAAGCATCGATAAAGAAAAGTTAGAATTTTTATATAAAAATAAGGTTAATAGAATCAGTGTTGGTGTGGAGACTTTTAACAGTAAATTTTTAAAATACTTAAATAGAAATCATAATGATACTATGATATTTGAAAAAATTAATATGGCTAAAGATATAGGCTTTAAAAATATTAATATAGATTTAATGTATGGATTTAAAAGGGAGACACTTGAAGATTTAAATAATGATTTAGATAAATTATTAAAGTTAAATGTACCTCATATATCTACATATTCTCTTATATTAGAGCCTAATACTAAGTTATTTGTAAATAAAGAAACTAATGTAGATGAGGATTTGGATTTTGAAATGTACAAGATTATTTGTTCTAAATTAGAAAATTTAGGGTATAATCACTATGAGATTAGTAACTTTTCTAAACCTAATTATGAATCAAAACATAATTTAACTTATTGGAATAATTTAGAATATTACGGATTTGGTATAGGCGCATCTGGATATATAAACAGCATTAGATATGATAATACTAAAGGATTAAATAAGTATTTAAAAAAAGATTATATTAGTGATTCACATAAACTGGATTTAAAAGAGAAAATAGAAGATGAATTTATATTAGGTTTTAGAAAAATTAAAGGTATAAATAAAAATGAATTTAAAAATAAATATAATATGGATATTAAAGATATAGAAGTTATATCTAAATTACTTAAAAGTAAAAAATTGCTTGAAGAAGATGATAATATATTTATAAATCCTGAATATATATATGTATCAAATGATATATTACTAGAGTTTATAGATTTAAAACTCTAGTTTTTATATACAAAAAAGAAACTGCCCCCTGAGCAGTTTCTATAAAAGAATAAAAAGGGGTTGGCTAGTGTGATACTAGCACCAATTCGTAATTCCGAATTGGTACTGTATATACTAATCTAAAATGATTTATTTGTCAAGTATTTTTTTAAAAAATATTTAAAATTTTAAAAAAAATTAAAAATTTAATAAAAGATATTATAAACATGATATAATTAAATAGGTGATAAAATGGCAGATAAAATAGTAAATATAATAGTTACAAGTTTAGGAACATTCGCATCAATTCCATTTATGAAAGAAATAATAGTGTTTGTAATCTCTCTTTGTCCAATACTTGAGTTAAGAGGGGGACTCATTGCTGCCTCTTTATTTAATATGAATCCAGTATTTAGTTATATAATCTGTATGATAGGAAATATACTTCCAATTCCTTTCATATTATGGCTTATAAATAAAATATTAAATCGTATGAGGAATAGTAAAAGTAAAAGACTTAAAGGAGTCGCTAAATGGTTAGATAAAAAAGTAGATAAACATAAAGGTCAAATAGAAAAGTTTGGATATTTAGGACTTATATTATTTGTTGGAATACCTCTACCTGGAACTGGGGCATGGACTGGATGTTTGATTGCAAGTGTTCTTGAAATGGATAAGAAAAAATCATTTTTAGCTGCATTAGCTGGAGTATTTATCGCATCTATTATAATGATGATTATATCTTTTGGACTTTTATCTAAAATATTATAGGTGAAATATGGATATTGGAGTATTAAAAGGAATAGGACCTAAAACAGAAAAAATATTTAAAAGTGTAGGGATAATGACTACTGATGACTTGATTAGTTATTATCCTTTTAGGTATGATGTTATAAAAAGAAGTGATATAAGTAAACTTTTAGACGATGATAAAATAATAATAGATGGATTAGTAGAGACTCGTCCAAATGTATTTTTCTTTAATAAAAAAATGAATAAGATGTCATTTAAAATAAATATAGGAACTCATTTACTTAATGTAGTTATATTTAATAGAGGCTATTTAAAAAATAAAATAGATATAGCAACTAAACTTACTTTAATTGGTAAGTATGATAAAATGAAAAATACTATAGTTGCTAGTGAAATTAGATTTGGGCTTTTACCTAACGTTCCAATAATTGAACCTGTTTATCATCAAATAGGAAGTATTACAAGTAATCAAATAAGAATGTTTATAAATAATATAAATGATTTTAGTGTGGTAGAATATGTGCCTGATTATTTAAAAGAAAAATATAAACTGATTGATAAAAAAGAAGCAGTAATTAATATACATAGTCCTAAAAATGAACTTGATTTAAGAAAAAGCTTAGCTTATTTAAAATATGAAGAATTGTTTTTGTTCATGCTTAGGATGAATAGTCTAAGATTAAATAAAAAAAATAAAATAGGGCTTAAAAGAGATGTAGATAGAACTTTAGTAGATAAATTTATTCAAGGTTTACCATTTAAGCTTACAGAAGATCAAGCTTTAAGTGTGGATAAGATATTTAATGACCTTAATAGTGAAACAAGAATGAATAGACTTATTCAAGGAGATGTTGGAAGTGGTAAAACCATAGTTGCTATAATATCTTTATATATAAACTATTTAAGTGGTTACGAAGGAGCTCTTATGGCACCAACAGAAGTACTTGCTTATCAACATTTTACTAATTTAAAGAAAATTTTTGATGGTTATAATATCAATATAGAATTACTCTCAGGAAGTCTAAAACAAAAAGAGAAAAAAGATATATATAAAAGATTAGAAAATAAAGAAATAGATATAATAGTTGGAACGCATGCTTTATTTAGTAAGGATGTGGTTTACAATAATCTTGGATTAGTTATCACAGACGAGCAACACCGTTTTGGCGTAAATCAAAGAAGTAATTTAAAAAATAAAGGTATAACTCCTGATATATTATACTTGAGTGCAACACCAATTCCAAGAACTTATGCACTTACTATTTATGGAGATATGGATGTATCTAGTATAAAAACTATGCCAAGTGGTAGAAGAGATATTATTACATATTTAAAGAAAAATAGTGAGATTAAAGATGTGTTAAGTCTTATGTATGAAGAAATTAAAAAGGGTCATCAGATATATGTAATCGCACCTTTAATAGAAGAGTCAGATAAAATAGATTTAGAAAATGTAAACAAGCTTGAAGAAAAAATGACAAGTGCATTTGGTAAAGTATGTAAAATAGGTGTAATGCATGGTAAAATGGATTCTAAGGCTAAAGATAAGGTGATGGAAGAATTTAAAAATGGTGATATTTCTATACTTATAAGCACTACTGTAATAGAAGTTGGAGTAGATGTAAAAAACGCTACTATGATGGTTATTTTTGATGCATATAGGTTTGGACTTTCACAGCTTCATCAATTAAGAGGTAGAGTCGGTAGAAATGATATTCAAAGTTATTGTGTACTTATAAGTGATAGAGAAACTAATAGACTTGATGTTATGACTAAAACTAATGATGGATTTAAAATTAGTGAAGAAGATTTTAAAATGAGAGGCAGTGGAGATATATTTGGAGTTAGACAAAGTGGAGATATGAATTTTAAACTTGCTGACTTTAAGTCTGATTATAATATATTGCTTAAGGCTAAAGACGATACACTTTCTTTAATAGAAAGTAAAAAAATTGAAAATTATCCTAAACTTGTTAAACTTTTAGATGATTCAATAAATTTAGATTAATGTCTTGACTATTTTTAAAAAATACTTTATACTTATAATGGTATGGTAAACATACCAAGTGTTCTTTACGAAGCTTAATGTGAAGGACACATAACCAAAACCCCCTGAAGAGTCAGCGAAAGCTGGCTCATTTTTGTTTTTTGCTTGAAATTACGGGGCTTTGTAATTTTTGATTTTTATAAAATAATGCTTTCAACTACCAACCAACTACCAAAATCTA
>CANQPA010000002.1 GCA_947625635.1 uncultured Bacilli bacterium | reverse complement strand
ATTATGATGAAAAAGGAACAGTATATATATATTCAGAAAATGTAATATCAGCAAATCCTAAAAGTAATAATATGTTTTACAACTTTCAATCATTAAATGATATAACATTTGATTTAATGGATACAAGTAAAGTAACAACAATGGCGAGCATGTTTAATAATTGTTCCAGTTTAACAGAAGTAGATGTAAGTAATTTTGATACATCGAAAGTAGAATATATGAATAGTATGTTTAGAGGTTGTTCAAGTTTAACAGAAGTAGATGTAAGCCTTTTTGTAACAAACAAAGTAATAGCTATGCAGGGTATGTTTTATGGCTGTTCCAGTTTAATCAAATTAGATGTGAGCCATTTTAATACATCAAATGTAACTAGTATGGACAGTATGTTTAGAGGTTGTTCAAGTTTAAGTGAATTAGATATAAGTCATTTTAATACATCAGAAGTAGAATATATGAATAGTATGTTTCAAAATTGTTCTAGTTTAACAGAGTTAGATTTAAGCCGTTTTGACACATCACAAGTAACTAGTATGGACAGTATGTTTCAAAATTGTTCTAATCTAAAAGAGTTGAACGTTAGTAACTTTAATACATCAGAAGTAGAATCTATGGCAAATATGTTTATGGGATGCTCTAGTTTAACAGAAATAGATGTAAGTCATTTTGTAACAAACAAAGTAATGTATATGAATGGTATGTTTGCAGGTTGTAAAAGTCTTACAGAATTAAATGTGAGCAATTTTGTAACAAATAAAGTAATTAATATGGATAAATTATTTGCAAGTTGTAGAAATTTAACTAGTTTAGATTTAAAAAATTTTGATACAAGTAGTGTTATATCAATGGCAGAAATGTTTCAATATTGTACAAATTTAGAAAATTTAAATTTAAGAAGTTTTGATACGTCACAAGTAACCAATATGATTACTATGTTTGAAGATTGTATGAATTTAACAGAATTAGATCTAAGAAGTTTCAATTTATCGAGTATGAAAAAGATGGGAAGAATGTTCGTTAATTGTTCTAAATTAAGTAAGATATTGGTATCAAGGGATAAATGGATAATAAACGATGGAAATGATACATTAAACATGTTTTTAGGTTGTGCATCTCAAGAAGTTTTGTATGATAATTGACCTATATAAAATTTTCAATTATAGATAATGATATGAATTATCTATAAATTTAATTATTAAATAAAAAAAGATGCAATTAAATATACCAAACTAGGTATATTTTTTATTTTTTTTCTGATATAATATGCACGTTGGAAGTGATTTTATGGATGATACAATAGCTGCAATTTCAACTACTCTCGGAGTAGGTGCGATATCTATAATTAGGGTAAGTGGTAGTGATGCAATTAAAATAGTAAATAAAATATTTAAAGATAATGACTTAGAAAAAGTAAATTCTCATACCATTAATTATGGGCATATTGTATATAAAGATACTTGTATTGATGAAGTACTAGTAAGTGTTATGAAAGCTCCTAAAACATTTACACGTGAAGATGTAGTAGAGATAAATACACACGGTGGTATTGCTATTACAAACAAAGTACTCGAATTATTGCTTTTAAATGGATGTAGGTTAGCTGAGCCAGGTGAGTTTACAAAAAGAGCATTTTTAAATGGAAGAATAGACTTAATAGAAGCAGAAGGCGTTATGGATTTAATAAATGCTAAAACAGAAAAATCTAGAAAAATAGCAATGAATGAAGTAAACGGTGAAGTATCAAAACTTATTAAAAATTTAAGAAGTAAGATAATAGAAATACTTGCTAATATAGAAGTTAATATAGATTATCCAGAATACGAAGATATAGAAGAGGTAACAAATAAAAATATTTTAGACAATGTAGACAATATAAAAAGAGAAATAAATAATATTTTAAGTAAATCAGAAGATATGAAAATAGTTAAAGAAGGTATTAAAACAATTATAATAGGTAGTCCTAATGTAGGGAAAAGTAGTATATTAAATAGACTTCTTAATGAAGATAAAGCAATAGTAACTGATATTGCTGGAACTACTCGTGATATAGTTGAAGGTAGTGTTCAAATAGATGGAATAATGCTTAATATATTAGATACTGCAGGTATTAGAAAGACTAGTGATGTAGTAGAGAGTATAGGAGTTAAAAAAAGTTTAGACTTAATAGATGAAGCAGATTTAATACTTTATGTACTTAATAATAATGAAAATATTAATAAAGAAGAAAAAGAAATACTTGAGAAAATTAAGAATAAAAACCATATAATTATTGTAAATAAAATAGATTTAAATAGAAAATTAAATTTAAAACTACTTGATAACTATATAGAAATGTCTATTAAAGATGATATAGGTATAGATAGTTTAAGAAATAAAATTAAAGAGATGTTTAACTTAGAAAAAATTAATACAAGTGATTTTACTTATCTTAGTAGTGCGAGAAGTATATCCTTACTAAAAAAATCATTATCTTCTTTAGAAGATGTAAAAAATGGAATAAAAGATAATATGCCTATCGATATGGTTGAGATAGATTTAAAAAGTGTTTGGAGTACATTAGGTGAGATAATAGGAGAAACATATTCTGATGAACTTATAGATCAATTATTTAGCCAGTTTTGTCTAGGAAAATAATATAATATCGTTTGGCGAACGGAGGTGTGAAGATGTATGATGTTATTGTTGTAGGTGGAGGTCATGCGGGGTGTGAAGCAAGCCTAGCATGTGCTAGAACGAATCATAAAACTTTACTTGTAACAGGTAATATAAAAAATATAGCAGATATGCCATGTAATCCATCTATTGGAGGAAGTGCAAAAGGAATAGTTGTAAGAGAAATAGATGCCCTTGGTGGAGAGATGGGAAGAAATGCAGATAAAAGTTTACTTCAAATAAAAATGTTAAACAGCGCAAAAGGTCCTGCAGTACAAGCTCTTCGTGCTCAAGCAGATAAAATAACTTATCCAAAAAACATGCTAAATACATTAAAAAGTACCTCTAATCTGGAAATAAAAGAAGCGATAGTAGAAGATTTAATAGTAAATGATAATGTAGTAAAAGGGATTATTCTTGAAGACGGTACTAAACTTGAAAGTAAAATAGTAATACTTACAACGGGTACTTATCTAAAAGCAGATATATTAATTGGAGATACAAGGAGAAGAGAAGGTCCACACGGAGAAAGGCCAAGTAATCATTTAAGTGATAAGTTAAAAGAATATGGATTTAATATAATAAGGCTTAAGACGGGAACTCCTCAAAGAATAGATAAAAAATCAATAGATTTTTCTAAAACAAAATTAGAAAATGGTGACGATAGATATTGGACTTTTAGTTTTGATAATAAAGTTTATTATGATAAGGATGCACAAGTACCATGTCATTTGATTTATACAACAGAAGAAACTCATAAAATAATTAGAGAAAATTTAAATAAATCAAGCATGTATGGTGGACTTAAAGATATTAAAGGAGTAGGTCCAAGATATTGTCCATCAATTGAAGATAAGATAGTAAGATTTGCTGATAAAGATCGTCATCAATTATTTTTAGAGCCTGAAAGTATATATTATGATGATATATATATACAAGGATTTTCAACAAGTATGCCAAGAGATATTCAAGAGAAAATGGTACATAGTTTACCTGGACTTGAAAATGCTAAAATAAACAAATACGCTTATGCAATTGAATATGATGCAATCGATTCTAAACAATTAAAACAATCTCTTGAAACAAAAGTAATAGAAAATTTATTTACAGCAGGTCAAATTAATGGAACAAGTGGATATGAAGAAGCTGCTTGTCAAGGGTTAATGGCTGGGATTAATGCATCACTAAAGCTAGATGGTAAAGAGCCTTTAATACTTAAAAGAAATGAAGCATACATAGGTGTTTTAATAGATGATTTAGTTACAAAAGGAATAATCGATCCATATAGACTACTTACATCACGAGCTGAATATAGACTGCTTTTAAGACATGATAATGCTGATATTCGTTTAAGAGAATATGGATATGAAGTAGGGTTGGTATCTAAGGAAAAATATGATAAATTTTTAAATAAAAAATATAGTATAGAAACATTAACACAATATCTAAAAAATACTAAATTAACACCTAAAAAAGAAACAAATGAAAAGTTACTTAGTGTAGGATTACAAGAAATAAATTCAAGTATAACTTTATATGATTTAATAAAAAGAACTGAAGTAAAAATAGAAAAGTTAAAAAGTTTTTTAGATAAAGATTACGATATAGATATACTTGAACAAGTTGAAATAAATATTAAGTATGAAGGATATATTAAAAAAGCATTAAATGAAGCATCTAAGATGGTAGATTTAGATAACAAAAAAATACCTGACGATATTGATTATGATAAAATTCATAATTTAGCCAGTGAAGCTAAACAAAAATTAAAACAAATAAGACCTACATCTATAGGACAAGCTATAAGAATAAGCGGAGTAAATCCTGCTGATATATCATTAATTATGGTATATATAAAAAAGGAGTATTTTTATGAATCAAAGTGATTTTATAGCTGAGGTAGAAATGCTTGGTATAAATGTAACCTCTGAAAAAATGGAAAAATTGGAGAAATATTATGAATTAATTATACAATATAATAAGATTATGAATCTTACTAGTATAACAGAAAAAAGAGATGTATATTTAAAGCATTTTTATGACTCATTAACAATATCAAAAATTATAAATTTAGATAACGAAAATAGTTTGTGTGATTTAGGCAGTGGAGCTGGATTCCCAGGTATTGTATTAAAAATATTTTATCCTAATTTAAAAATAGTTTTAATAGATTCATTAAATAAAAGAATAACTTTTTTAAATAAAGTAATAAAAGAATTGAAATTAAAAGATATATATACAATTCATACAAGAATAGAAGATTATGCAAGGGAAAATAAGGAAAAATTTGATGTAGTAACTGCTCGAGCAGTCGCACCTTTAAACATATTGCTTGAACTAGGTATCAATTTAGTTAAAATTGGGAAATATTTTATTGCTATGAAAGGTAATGTTTTAAATGAACCAAATTTTACTAATGCTGTAAATGTTTTAAATTGTTCAATAGAAAATATTATAGAATTTAAGCTACCAATAGAAAATAGCAATAGAAGTTTAATAAACATAAAGAAAAAGGGAATTTGCCCAAAAATATTTCCCAGGAAATATAGCGATATAAAAAGAAAACCTTTATAATTTTTTATTTCCCAAAATATTTCCCAAAAATATTGCATTATTTTCCAAAATGTTGTAGAATATCTATAAGGAGTAAAAAGGAGGTATGTTATGAATGATAATTCATCTAGAGTAATAGATGTAGATATAAATGACATATTGCCAAATAGATTGCAACCTAGGATACAGTTTGACGAGGAAGAAATAATTGAATTATCTGATTCAATAAAAAAACATGGAGTAATTCAACCTATTGTTGTTAGAACTATAGGTGATAAATATGAAATAATAGCGGGTGAAAGAAGATATAAGGCAAGTGTGTTAGCCGGAAAAGAAACAGTTCCGGTAATTATAAAAAATTTAAATGATAAGGATAGTGCAGAGATTGCTTTAATTGAAAACGTTCAAAGAAAAAATTTAACTCCGATAGAAGAAGCTCTTTCTTATAAGAAAATACTTGATATGGGATATACGACTCAAGAAAGTTTAGCAGCTAAATTAGGTAAGAGTCAATCTTCTATAGCTAATAAAATAAGATTATTAAATCTATCAGACGAAGTTCAAGAAGCATTGCTTGAAAATAAAATATCAGAAAGACATGCTAGATCACTTTTAAGACTTGATACAGAGGAAAAACAAAATAAAATGTTAAATCGAATTATTACAGAACGATTAACAGTAAGAAGAACTGATGAGGAAATCGAAAAATTAAAAAATAGTGATTTTGGATCAGAAGATTCAAAAAAAATAATAGAAAAAGGGGAAATGAATATGAATGATAATAATATGTTTGGAATGCCTAGCACTCCTCAAAATCAACAAATGATGACTCAAGGTTTTGATATTTTTGGAACAGGTGGACAGCAAAATGTACAAGATGTTAATATAAATTCACCAGTACAAAATTCAATTAAACCATCGGATGTTACTAATCCAACTGGTTTTAATATTTTTTCACAAACAAATCCTAATAACAATAACATAGATAATGGTCAAGGATTTATAAATCCACAATTGTCACCGTTAACTTCTGAACAACCAATTGATAATAATAATAATCAAAAATCAATACCAATTAATAATACGATGGAAGATAGTAGAGATACATTCAAAGTTGATATGCCTTCTTTTAATACTAGTAATTATGAGCAACCAGTTATATCTCCAATTCAGTCATCTACTAATTTGGAATCATCTATAAATAATGAGCCATTTAATTTTAATTCTTCAGATACATTAGGGCAAGTGATTTCAAATCAAGACGTTAATCAAGGCGCATTATCTTCATCAATACCATCGATGGAAAGTTTTGGTGTTAACCAAGCAAGTGATCAATTACCTGATACTAAGCAAGAACAAATAATTTCTAATATATCTCCAATAATAGAATCACCAACACAAGGAGGTGTGTTCAATAATAATTCATTAAATAATTCTGACAGTGTGTTTAGTTTTGGAACACCAAGTGAAAATGTGAATAACTTAGATGTTAAAAACGAAATGCAAAGTAATGAATTTAAAATTCCAGATCCAATAATTGTTACAGATTATAATAAGCAATATGATCCAGTTTTACCACAAGCAGATGTACTAAATTCTCCTAAAGTAGATTTTAAGGAAGTTATAAATGCAATAAGGGAATGCTCAAAAACAATTGAACAGTATGGATATAAAATTGATGTAGAAGAATATGATTTAACTGATATTTATCAAGTAATATTTAAGATTGAAAAAAAATAATATATTATTTAAATTTAAATAATTTTTAAATAATGGGATTTTACTCTGCAGTATAGTCCTTTTTATTTTTCGTAATACTTATAATTTATTTTAAAATAGTAAAAAATTAAATAATATACTTGATATATATTATATTTTATAATAAAATATATTTCAGGTGATTTTATGCACGAAGTAATAAAATTCATATATGATTTAAATTTAAATAATAAATGCATTGTTGTGGCAGTTAGTGGTGGCCCAGATTCAATGTTTTTATTAAATTTATTGCTTCAGTTAAGAAATAAATTAAATTTAAAAATAGTAGTCGCACACGTTAATCATAAACTAAGAACTGAAAGTGATGAAGAAGAAAAAAAGGTAAAAGAATTTTGTAAAAAAAATGAATTAATTTTTGAATTGAAAGTAATAAATAAATTTCCTAATGATAAATTTAGTGAAGCCAGTGCAAGAAAAATAAGATATGAATTTTTTGATAAAATTGTAGAAAAATACAATTCAAATGTGTTGTTTACAGCACATCATGGAGATGATTTAATAGAAACAATATTAATGAGAATAGTTAGAGGATCAAATGTTAAAGGATATGCAGGATTTCAAAGATTATCAATTGATAGAGGTTATAAAATCGCAAGACCATTAGTGTTTATGTCAAAAGAAGAAATAAAAAAATATTTAGATGAAAATAGTATATGGTATGCAAACGATATGTCAAATGAAAGTGATATGTATACAAGAAATAGGTATAGAAAATATATTCTTCCGGAATTAAAAAAAGAGAATAAAAACATTAATAAAAAAATATTAGAATTTAATGAAAAAATTTTGTTGGTTGATAATTATTTAAAAAAATTAGCAAACAAAAAATATAAACAGATATGTGAAAATAAAGTAATAGACATAAAAAAATTTAATAAATTAGATGAAATAATAAAGGACTATATTTTACAAATGTATCTTAATTCAATTTATGGTGATAAAATAGATAAAATAACATATAAACATTTAAATATTATAAAAAAATATATTTTAACTAATAAAAATGTTGTTTTTGATTTACCATATAATAAAAAAGCAATAATAGAATATAATAATTTTAAAGTTATAAACAATAATAAAAGGGAAAAATATGAATATTTGTTTCATGATTCAATAATTCTTCCAAATGGGAAAAAAATATATATAGATAATGACACTAAATTAACATCAAATTTTGTTATTCACTTGAATAGTAATGAAATAAAATTGCCATTTCATGTTAGAAATAAAAAAGATGGTGATAAAATCAAAGTTAAAAATATGCCGTGCACTAAAAAAGTTAACGATATATTTACAAATTCAAAAATACCCAAGGAACAAAGAGATACTTATCCTATAGTAACAGATGATAGTGGTGAAATAATTTGGATACCAGGTATAAAAAAATCACATTTGGATAGGAAAAAAGAACAAAAATATGATATAATATTAAAGTATGATTAAGGGAGGAAAAAAATGAACAAAAAAGTAGTTAAAAGAAGCTTAATTTCTTATATATTTTTATTTATAATTATAATAGGTATATTTTACTTTATAAATGTATTAAATACTAAAGTTAATGATCTTACTTACAGTGAATTTTTAAATGAGTTAGAAAAGAATGAGGTTACAGAATTGACAATAACTCCAAATAGTAGTCAAGGAGTATATTCTATAAAGGGAAAATTAAAAGATTATAATGAAAACGAATCATTTTCTGTATCTGCAACTTTGAGTGAAGAAACCATAAAACAGATTTATGATTTAAAAGGTTCAAATAAAATAGATATAAAAGTATCTAAAGATCCTGAATCTAGTTGGTTTTTAGCCTTTTTGGTAAATATTCTTCCTATTGCTCTTTTATTAGTTATTGGTTATTATTTTATAGCAAGGCAAATGGGAAATGCAAATAAATCAATGGATTTTGGAAGAAGTAGAGCTAGACTTACAAGTGATAAGGATAAGATAAAATTTGACAAAGTAGCTGGATTGACAGAAGAAAAAGAGGAAGTTCAAGAATTAATTGATTTTCTGAAAGAACCAAAGAAATTTCAACAAATGGGGGCCAGAATTCCTAAAGGAGTATTGTTAGTTGGACCTCCAGGTACTGGAAAAACATTACTTGCAAAAGCAGTGGCAGGAGAGGCCAATGTTCCATTTTATTTTATAAGTGGTTCTGATTTTGTAGAATTATTTGTTGGTGTAGGTGCCAGTCGTGTTAGAGATATGTTTAAACAAGCCAAACAGAATGCACCTTGCTTAATATTTATAGATGAAATAGATGCAGTAGGACGACAAAGAGGAACAGGACTTGGAGGCGGACACGACGAAAGAGAACAAACTTTGAATCAATTACTTACAGAGATGGATGGATTTGGTGCAAACGAGGGTATTATTGTAATTGCTGCAACAAATAGACCTGATGTTTTGGATCCGGCATTACTTAGACCAGGAAGATTTGACCGACAAATTACGGTTAATTTACCTGATGTAAAAGGAAGAGAAGAAATATTAAAAGTACATGCTAAAGGAAAATCTTTTGCAAAGGGTGTAAAATTAGATAATATTGCTAAAAGAACCGTAGGATTTAGTGGGGCTGATTTGGAAAATCTACTTAATGAAGCTGCTCTTCTTACAGTTAGAAGAAAAAAGAAAGCAATAACAATGGCTGAAATTGACGAGGCTCATGATAGAGTATTGATGGGTCCGGCTAAGGTTACCAAAAAATATACAGAGCATGAAAAAAAATTGGTTGCGTATCACGAGGCTGGCCATGCTGTTGTTGGAATTAAATTAGAAGGTGCAAATGAAGTTCAAAAAATAACTATAATTCCTCGTGGTCAAGCAGGAGGATATAATTTGATGTTGCCGAGGGAAGAAACTTTTTTATCAACAAAGAAGGAATTGCTTGAAACAATAAGTGGTTTACTTGGTGGACGTGTAGCAGAGGAAATTATTTTTAATGAAGTTACTACCGGAGCACATAATGATTTTGAAAAAGCAACTAAGATAGCACGATCAATGGTAACAGAATATGGTATGAGTGATTTAGGACCAATACAATTTGAGCATCAAGAATCCAGTGTGTTTTTAGGAAGAGATTATAATAAGAGTCGTAATTTTTCTAGTCAAGTTGCTTTTGAAATTGATCAAGAACAAAGAAAAATTATAAATGAATGTTATGAGAAAACCAAGAAAGTTATTAAAGATAATCTAGATTTGTTAAATTTAATTGCAAACACATTATTGGAATATGAAACAATAACAAAAGAACAGATTGATTATTTAGTAAAGAATGGTTGTATGCCTGATGAGGATGGAGAGATAGATTTAAGTGAATATAAAGAAAAATCTTTGAATGACTTGTCCTTAGAAGAATTAAAGTCTTTAGCAAAAGAAAAAGGTGTAAAAAATTTGACTAAAAAAACAAAAGAAGAAATCATAAAAGAATTAGAAGAAGGTAATGAATAATTATCTTCTTTTATTGTAAAAAAAAATAAAATATGATAAAATGTCTATAGAATAAAGAGGTGTTAAAAATGGAACATAATAACAGTAAAATATTAATGCAAAGTGATAGCCTTTTTGATAAATATTTTGAAACAATGAATTTAGATTCGGATATAAAAAAAATATATCAATTAATTGGAGATGAAGAATTACAAGATGAATTTGAAAGAAAAGCTTACTTGAATAAATTACGAAATGATAATCATTTAAGATATTATGATATAAATATAACTAAGTTAGAAAAATTGCCTTATGATTTTGATGAAATAATAAAAGATATTATAACATTGTATGGATATATAGATTATAAAAAACTATTAACAGAAAATTTGGAAGAATCTGAAAATAATAAAAAAATTCTTGATAATATATATAGAAAATTAGCTAGATTAGATAAGGTAGTTAAAAATAAGTCAAAAGAATTAAATAAATTAAACGATGATAGACAGTCCAAATTCAATATAAATTATTTTAAAACTTTAGATATAGACGATGATTTACGAAAAAAATTATTAAAAAAATATAATGATCTAGTATTATATAATTCTGTAATAGTACAAGATTGTTATGATGATTTAACAAGACAAATTAAAAGAAATGATTATATAAATGAAATTTTAAATCTTTTAAATATAGATCAAGAAAAGAAATTAAGTATTTCAAGACAAAAAAAATTAGATATATTAAATGTTAAAATAAAAAAGGAAATAGAAAAATATTTAAATAAAATAAATTATTTAGAGGATTTAATACCATATGATAGTAAATATCTACAAGAATTCAATGAATTTAAAAATCTTTTTTATAAATTTATTGCTTATAATGATAAGGATTATAATTCGGCAAAAAAGACCTATGAAAAATTATGTGACAATATAAGATTTAATGATCAGATAAAATTTTTTGAATCAGAATTTATAAAAGAAATAGAAAATAAAAAAGAAGAAGAAAAATTTGTATATGAAAAAGTGGGAGTAAAAAATATTAAAACTACAATTAATTATATTACATCAAATTATTTGGAAGTTTTGGATGATGACAGTAAAAAAGTACTAGATCATGTACATGAAAAATTAAAAACTAAAAATTATAACTTAAAAGAAATAGAAAAAGTTGTAGGTTTGATAGTTAATGAAATATGGAATAATACTATAACGGATGTTTATTCATATAATCCGCAGGATGATTATTATTTCATATGTTCTAATAATCAATTTATTGATGAGAAATATCAAACAATATTAATTACAAAAAGGGAAATTGAAAAGGTAAATGATTATTTAGATTATCAAATAGGATTTATATGTGAGTATAATAATAATATCCTTTATATAACTGAAAATGAGGATATTACGACAGTTAATTACAATGATATGTCAAATTTAAAAACTCCTATTCAATTGGAACAAGAATTTTTTAATTTTAAAATTTGTAATAGAATAGCATTAGATGGATTTAAAACAAAAATAGCGGCAGTCTATTGCATAAATGATGGAAATTTCGACATTTATAACAAAGCAGTTACTCTTGCCAATATGTATAAATTACCATTAATAGAAATAAAAAAATAAATTTATTAAGATGCTTTGAGTGATTATAGAAATTTTGTAATTCAACAATAAAGATACATAATTTGAAAAATATAGGACATAAAACCTTAAATAAAAGTAGATTAAGAAAAATTTTCTAGTCTACTTTTTATAAAATATAAAATTTAAAATAAATATTTAAGATTATATCTCTATTTTACTCACCTTTTAATTACTTATAGTTCAAAATATAGTCTTTTTTTATTTTAGGTTTTATAGTATAATATAAATAGACTTTCAAGGAGGTTATTTAATGAAAATAATTTTAACGAAGGACATAAAAAAGCAAGGAAAATCAGGAGATATTATAAATGTAAAAGATGGATATGGCGTTTTTTTGATAAATAATTGTTCCGCAATCCCTGCTACTCAAAATAATATAAATAAAGTAAGTAAAGAAAAAGAAAAAAAACAAAGTGATGAAATCAATCTTATTTTAGAATGTAAGAAATTGAAGGATAAATTAGAAAAATTAGAAATTAAGTTTAAAGTTAAAACAGGCGATAAAGGTAAGGTATTTGGAAGTATAAGTCCAAAACAAATAGTAGAAGAATTAAAACAAAATGGATATTCAATAGATAAAAAACAAATAAAAATAACTAATAATATTTCAACGTTGGGTTTTCATAATGTTGAAGTGGAATTACATAAAAATGTAAAAGCAAATGTTAAAATTGAATTAATAAAGTAGGTGGATCATGAATAGAGAAATACCACATAATATTGATGCGGAGCAATCCGTATTAGGTGCAATGTTTTTATCAAAGAAAGCTTTAAAAAAAGCTTTAGAATTGTTAAATGGTAGTGAATTTTATTTAGATGCTCATTTTAAAATTTTTGAATGTATTAAATTTTTAGATAAAAATGGAAGTGTTGTTGATTTAACTACTGTAGCAGATGAATTGAATAATCGTAACTGGTTAAAAACAATTGGTGATATTGAATATCTTACAGAAATTATTGAAAGTGTGCCTTCAGCGGCAAATATAGATGAATATATAAAAATAATTGAGGATAAAGCAATACTTAGAAAATTAATAGAAGAAGCTACTAATATTATAACAAATAGCTATAATACGAGTAATAATATAAATGAAGTTATAGAGTCAGCTGAAAAAAAAATATTTGATGTATCAAAAAGTTTAAGGAGTACAGAATTTAAATCTATCCAGGATGTATTATATAAAACCCAAGCAGATTTGGAAAAACTAGCATCTCAAAAAGGTGAAATAACTGGTATACCAACAGGGTATTATGAACTTGATAAAGTAACAAGTGGATTTCATCCACATGAACTTATAATAATTGCTGCACGTCCTGGAATGGGTAAAACTGCTATTGCTCTTAATATAGTAACTAATGTGGCAATAAATAGTAAAAAAACTGTCGCTCTATTTAATATGGAAATGGGTGCGGAGCAACTTGCAACGCGTATGTTGTCAAGCGTTGGTCAAATAGAAGGTTCAAAATTAAAAACAGGAAATTTAGAGCATTCGGATTGGAGAAGAGTTAATGAAGCTATTAGCAGATTATCAAATACAAATATATATATAGATGATACTGCTGGAAATACTGTTGGTGAAATTAGAAGTAAATGTAGAAGGCTTGCGACTAGTCCTAGTGGGCTTGATTTAGTTGTAATCGATTATTTAACACTTATCCAAGGTACTAGCAAAAATGGTGCAAATAGACAACAAGAAGTTGCTGATATTTCCCGAGCTTTAAAAACAATGGCAATGGAATTAAATGTTCCAGTAGTTGCGCTGTCACAATTATCGCGTGGTATAGAACAACGTGTCGACAAAAAACCGTTACTTAGCGATTTGAGAGAATCAGGAGCAATAGAGCAAGATGCAGACATAGTTGCGTTTTTACATTGTACAGATGAAGAAAGAGAAAAACAGAATAGTTTAATGGAATTTGTAATAAGAAAACATAGAAATGGTCCTTTAGTTGATATTCCATTATTGTTTCAAAGAACAACTAGTACTTTTGTGAATGTTGCAAATGTAAAAGAAGAAAATTAGGTGAAATATGAAAAAAATAGGAGTATATTTTTTAATTATATTATTATCAGTAATCGTATTTTTATTTGGATTTGATTATCAAACAAATAAGGAACCATATACATATTATAAAGTATATCTTGATAGTGAATTATTAGGTACTATAAAATCGAAAGAAGAACTAGATAATTATATAAATAATCAGGCTAATATTATAAGAGAAAATGTTAGAAATTATAAAATGAAAGTGGATGCTATAGAAACTTACGATAAATATGCTAAAAAAGAAGAACTCGAAAATTATACTGAGCAAGAAAAAATAGATTATTTATTAGGCAATAGAGATTTATATAATTTGACAGATTTAGATGTGGATAATTTAAAATTTTATAAAGATCAAAAATTATATGATTATGATAATTATCAAATTTATGAAATGAAGGATTATATATCAAAAAATAAAATTTATGAAACATCAGAAAACATTTATACGCCAAATGGTATAAAAATAAAAAAAACTTATACATACGATCCAAAAGTAATTTCTATCCCAGAAATATACAAGAGAATAATTGAAAAAAAATCATGCACGATAGCAGGATACACATTTACAATAAAAAATAATAATAACCAATCAGATGATATTACAATTTATACAATAGACAAACAAACATTTACGGATGCAATAGAGAAAGTTATAAATATTTTTGTTGATAGTGATGTGTATGAGTCATACAAAAACAATTCACAATCAGAAATAACAACAACTGGTTCAATTGTTGAAAATATATACATTCAAGAAGATATAACGTATAAAGCAACCAATATATCTGTGGAAGAAAAAATATATACAGATTCAAATGATTTATCCGCTTATTTATTATATGGAGACAATTTTGAGGAAAAACAAGTTCAAGTACAGCCAGGTGATTCAATAGAATCTTTATCATTTAATAATCAAATAAGTGTTCAGGAATTTTTAATATTTAATCCACAGTATACTGGTATAGATAATTTGTTAGTATCAGGAACTGAAGTTAATATTTCTAAAGTAGATCCAAAAATACAAATTGTTGTAGAATCATATGAAGTTGTAGATAAAGTAACTGATTTTTCAACAATTGAACAATATGATGAGTCATTGTCTCAAGGTAGTTTAATTGTTTCACAAGAGGGTCAAACCGGTTTAGAAAGAGTAACACAAAATGTAAAAAGTGTAAATGGAGAAATTACTTACGTAGATCCGGTTGATAAAGAGACAATAAAAAGTTCAATACCAAAAATAATTAGCATAGGAACTAAATATATTCCAAATGTTGGAAGTACGACATCTTGGGGATGGCCTACAGATAGTGGATATACATTCTCATCATATTTTGGATATCGTTTGGCAGTATTTGGTGAAGGTAACTTCCATAGTGGACTTGATATTGCAGGAACAGGGTATGGATCACCAATATATGCTGCAAATAATGGTGTAATAGAAACTATGAAGGATTTAGGAAATACATCATATGGTAAACATATTATGATAAATCATAACAATGGTTATTATTCACTTTATGCACATATGTCATCATTTGCTAGTGGAATATCAGTTGGAAGTACAGTATCCCGTGGAGATATAATAGGATATGTTGGATCATCTGGATGGGCTACAGGACCTCACTTGCATTTTGAAATAAGAACTTGTGCACAATATTCTTGTATTACTAATCCTTTGAATTATTACCGATGATAGTTAGCGTGTTATCAAGTGGTAGTAAGGGCAATTGTACCTATGTCGAAACAAAAAATCATAAAATATTGATTGACATAGGTACTAGTTGTTCATATGTTGAAAATAGTTTAAAATTGATAGGAATAAGTCCAAGTGACATAGATATTGTTTTAATAACACACGCACATGTAGACCATGTTGGTGGATTAAAAACTTTTTATAAAAAATATAAACCACTTGTATATATTTCAGATAAGATATTAGTTGAGTCAAAATTGAATCTAGAAAATGTGAAGAAAGATGAAGTAGTACAGATAGAAAGTGATATAAAAATAAATTCTATAAAATTATCACACGATGTAACAGATATAAAAGGGTATAAAATAGAAGAAGAGAACTCTTCTATGGTGTATATAACTGATACAGGGTATATTAATGAAAAAATATTTGATAGCATATCAAATAAAAATTTATATGTATTTGAAAGCAATCATGATATAGAAAAATTAATGAATAATCCTAATTATCCATATCATACGAAAATAAGAATACTAGGGGATAAGGGACACTTGTCTAACAAGGATTCTGCTTATTATTTAACCAAATTAATAGGTAATAATACCAAATATGTTATTTTAGCACATTTAAGTCAACAAAATAACACCGAAGAACTTGCATTAGATACATTAAAAAAGGCTTTAAAAACAAAAAATATTCAGTTTAAAAATATAACAGTTGCAAAACAAAATGAAATGACGGAGTTGTTTAAAGTATGATAAAAATAATTTGTGTTGGAAAAATAAAAGAGAAATATTTAAGAGATGCAATTGCTGAGTATGAAAAAAGATTATCCAAATATACTAAACTTGATATAATTGAAGTTAAGGATAGTAATTTTAAAAATATTAATATAACATTAATAAAAGAAAAGGAATTAATAGAAAAGTATATTGATGAGAAAGACTATATTATAACATTAGAGTTGGATGGAAATATGATTGACAGTAATGAGTTCTCATCTAAAATAGATAACATATTTAATAAACATTCAAATATAACATTTATTATAGGTGGTTCATATGGTATTCATTCATATATAAAGGAAAGAAGCAATTATAAACTTTCTTTTTCCAAGATGACATTTCCACATCAATTATTTAGGGTCATGTTGTTGGAACAGCTTTATAGAGCATTTACTATAAAAAATAATGAATCGTACCATAAATAAGAAATAAAATATTATTTTATGTATAAAAATTATTATTATGTACAATATTAAATAGGTGATAAAATGAAAAAAATTCTTTTAGCCTTTTTATTTACAATATTGGCATATATAATAATAGGAAATGTAATTGCAGTAAGTAATATAATTCCAGATGATGCGATAAGGATACGAGTAATTGCCAATTCAAATTCTGAATATGATCAAAACATTAAATATAAAGTAAAAAAAACAGTAGAAAGTGATATGTATAAATTGTTGAAAGATACAAAAACCTTAGAAGAAGCTAGAAGTCGTATTAAAAGGCATCTATCGTCATTAGAGGACAAAGTTTACACAACTTTACAAGAAGAAGAGTATGAATTACCGTTTACAATTAATTTTGGATTAAATTACTTTCCTAAAAAGGAATTTAAAGGAATAACATATGATGAAGGATACTATGAATCAGTTGTAATAACATTAGGAGAAGGATTAGGCGACAACTGGTGGTGTGTATTGTTTCCTCCATTATGCCTCTTAGAGGCAGAAGACAGTAATACAACAGATGTAGAGTATACTACTATGGTTAAAACTATAATAGATAAATATTTTTAAAAATAATGAGTATTATTTTATAGGTGAATCTATGAATATAATACTCTTATTTTTTATTGCAATTAGTTTAAGTATGGATGCTTTTTCTCTTGCTTTAGCATATGGAACTATTTCTATTTCAAAAGAAGAAATAAAAATATTATCTATTATAGTTGGAGTATATCATTTTTTTATGCCAATATTTGGAATGATTATAGGAAAATTTATAATTAAAATAGTACCGATAGGTGAAAATTTAATAACGCTTGTAATATTTTCATTTATAGGAATAAATATGATAATAGAAACATTTAAAACAGATGAAAATATAAAAAAAATGAAAATAAGCGAAATGATACTATTTGGACTTGCGGTTAGTATAGATAGTTTTTCGGTTGGTATTGGTATGAATAATATAAGTAATAATTTTTTACTTTGTTCAAGTATTTTCTCAATTACTAGTTTTTTGTTTACATATATTGGATTATTACTTGGAAATAAATTAAATGAAGTAATAGGTTCTTTAGCAACACTGCTTGGTGGTGTAGCCTTAATATTACTTGGAATAATTTATTTTATATAAATAATATTTTTTTTGACTCTTGCAGTTATAGATTTTTATCATCATATTTTCACTAACTTAATTAATTTTAATTATTAATTTTTTTATGTCATATATTAATTAAAATTTTTATAGAAGCGTTCAGTATTAATTTTTATAGTAATTATTATATGGCGCATAAAAGCTATACATTAAATAGTTTTATAAAATTTGTTACAGCAACAAAATCAAAAAATGAATTTCATATCCAATTTACATATAAAAGTATATATGTTATAATATTTAAAGACTGTTAAGCACACCTATTTGGGCAATAAACATAAAATATAATAGTCTTGGAGGTATTATGAAACAAATAAAAATTGAAGGTGGAAGAACACTTACTGGAACTATAAAGATAAGTGGCGCAAAAAACAGTGCAGTCGCACTTGTTCCTGCTTCTATATTATCAGATGGTATAGTAAAAATAGATAATATTCCAAACATTTCAGATATAAATGCACTAGATGAAATATTGAGATATCTAGGTGCTAAAGTGAGTTTAGATAATGGACTTATGACTATAAATCCAAAAGAAATAAAAAATAAAAAAATTCCAAAAGAGGTTTCAAGTAAACTTAGAGCCTCATACTATTTCATGTCTGCTTTACTTGGCAAGTATAAGCATGTCGAAATGTATTTTCCTGGTGGGTGTAAAATAGGGGCAAGACCTATAGATCAAACCTTAAAAGGTTTTGAAGCATTAGGTGCAATTGTTGAAGAAAAAGATAATAAATTTATAATAAGTGCGACAGAACTAAAAGGGGGTCATGTGTATTTAGATATGCCAAGCGTTGGAGCAACTATAAATACAATGCTAGTTGCAGTTAAAGCTAAAGGACTCACTATAATAGAAAATGCAGCTAAAGAACCAGAAATAGTAAATGTTGCCACTTTTTTAAATAATATGGGGGCAAAAATAACAGGTGCAGGAACAAGTGAAATTAGAATTAGGGGAGTAGAAAAACTTAAAGGATGCTTTGCTGAGGTAATTCCTGATAGAATTGAAACTGGTACATATATAATAGCAGGAGCTTTATTAGGTGATAATCTTAGAATAGAAAATATTATACCTGAACACGTAGAATCTTTAACTCTTAAATTAAAAGAGATGGGTGTTAAAATGAAAATAGGCAATAGTTATATAGTTATAAATAAATGCCTAAAACCTAAACATGTAAATTTAAAAACTTTAGGATATCCAGGATTCCCAACAGATTTACAACAACCCATTACAACTCTTTTAACTCAATGTACAGGAGTATCTACATTAGAAGAGACAATATATGAAAATAGATTTCAAAATGTACCATATTTAAATAAAATGGGAGCTAATATAAAGATAAGTGGCAAAAAAATTAAAATTAAAGGACCTACCCCTCTTAAAGGTGCTAAAGTAACAGCTACAGATTTAAGAGCTGGAGCATGCTTAATACTCGCTGCTTTAATAGCTAAAGGTACAACAACTATTAAAGATATTGATCATGTACTTAGAGGATATGAAAAAATACTAGAAAAATTAACAAATGTTGGTGCTAAAATAACAATGGAATAATATAATTAAGTAGCTAAGCTACTTTTTTTATCTGTTAGGAAAGTATTAAAAATATAAAGAAAGGCATAGAACAAAAGTCAATTAAAATTTTGATATTTGTTCTTAGGTAATATGAAAAAAATAATATTTACTATATTAGTTTTTGTTATTATATTTTTAATATATTCTTTTAATATAAGTGAGAAAACTTATTATCTATCTTTAGGGGATTATCTTTCTTATGGTATAAATAACTTTGAAAATGTAGATAATAGTTATAGTAATAATATAAAAGAATATTATAAAAAAAAATTAGATAACTATGTAAATTATTCTACTTTAGATGATTATAGAGTTATGGATTTAATGAATGATATTAATTATAATAAAGAAATTACTTTTAATAATAAACAATATAAATTACAAAATCTATTAATAAAAGCTAATCTAATAACTATATCTATTGGTATGAATGATTTAATATATAAAAAAAATATAGACTATAATTATATAGATAATTTGTTAAATGATATAGATAATTTATTAATATTAATAAGAAAATATAATAAGGATAAAATATATTTCTTAAGCTTTTATAATATAATCAATGATAAGGATATGATTCAATATGCTAATAAAAAAATACAAAATATTTGTGATAAAAATAATATAAATTTTGTTGATATTAGTCTTTTAAATAATTATATAATGTCATCATATCCAACTAATGATGGTTATAGCTATATTACAGATAAAATACTTAACTTTACTAATTAGTAAAAAAGTTGTATAATTAAAATGGGTGATAAAAATGTTACAAAATAATAAATTGTTTTCCAAAGTATTCATGTGGATGTTTATAGGACTTGCAATTACATTTGGAGTAGGATATTATGTATCTATGAATGAAAATATGCTATATAATGTATTTTCTAAATACTATATATTTCTAGTAATACTCGAATTAATTATAGTAATAGTGTTAAGTTTAAGAATTAGAAAGATGAAACCAATGACTGCTAAGATATTCTTCTGTTTATATTCATTTTTAACTGGACTTACATTTTCTTCAATATTTGTAGTATACAAAGTAACTTCAATAGTATATGTATTTGGAATAACATCGGTATTATTTCTAATATTCGCATTAATAGGATATTTTACAAAATTAGATTTAACTAAGATAGGAATATATTTATTCATGGCATTATTAGGTGTAATTATTTGTACAATAATAAATATGTTTGTAGGTAGTGAAACATTTGATCTTGGAATAACAATCGTAGCATTATTAGTATTTATAATTTATATTGCATACGATATACACGTAATAAAAAGAAATTTATATATGATTGAAAATGAGGATAATTTAGCAATATATGGTGCTTTACAATTATATCTAGATTTCATTAATATATTCTTAAGACTCTTACAGTTATTTGGAAAAAGCAACGATTAGTTGTTTTTTTCTACCTCTAGTATACTAAAATGTTAATTATTTATGTTATAGTTAATTTGGAGGTGATGAAATGGATCAAGAAAACATCGGTAAATTTATACTCGAATTAAGGCGTGAAAAAGGTTTAACTCAAATGGAACTAGCAGATAAATTGGGTGTCACTGATAAGGCTATTAGTAAATGGGAAAATGGTAGATGCATGCCAGATTTATCTTTATTAAAACCACTTTGTGACATACTTGATATATCTATTAATGAACTTTTAAGTGGAAAAAGATTAACTAAGGAAGAGTATCAAAAAAAATTAGAAGAAAATATAATAAAGATTAATTTAACTACTTTAAAAAAGAATTCAATTAAAACTTTAAACATAGTTTTAAAAACTATATTATTTACACTTTTCTTACTTTTTCTATTAATACTATCATTTATACTTAAAAATAAATATGATTATAGCCACATAGAACTAGATGAAAATAAAGTAACATTTAATATTTGTAAATATAATAATTCTATTATGATAGAGCCTATTTATGATAATTACTTTTATGTAGGCTATAATCTTGAAGAAGATTTAGAAAAAGAAACTGCAACAATAACTAGTGTATACAGAGAAAGAAAATATTACAATAATCCTAAATTAATTAAAAAAGATCATATAGAAACTGGTATTTTAATGTTTAATAAAATGCCAAAAAAAATATATTATAAATATAAACTTATTTGGGATTCTAGTATGGAAATAGATGAATGCTTATAGGTATATAATTTTATTATTTACATATATTAGTAAAAAGTACTTGAAATTTTAATTAATATTTGATAAACTATGTAAGTAATTGAATTTCTATGGCTATTAATTATTAGTCATGGCGGAAGGAGAGATAGAATGAAAAAAGGAATTCATCCAGAGTATGTAGAAACAAAGGTTAGTTGTGCTTGCGGAAATACCTTTACCGTTAAATCTAATAAAAGTGAGTTGCACTTAGAAGTTTGCGATAAGTGTCATCCTTTTTATGGAGATAAAAAAGAGGGAACAATTGTTTCAAAGGCAGGACGTGTTGAGAAATTTAATCGTAAATATGGATTTACTAAAGAGGCTAAATAAGCCTTTTTTTGTATTATATTTTAAATATTGTAAATAATAACTTTAGGTGATTTTATGAATATTGATTTTCAGGAATTAGGTAATGTAACTCTTAGAGCCTTATCTTCTTTAGTAACTCTTTTTTTAGTAACAAAAATGTTAGGGAAAAAACAAGTATCACAGTTATCATTATTTGATTATGTAATTGGTATATCTATAGGAAATTTTGCAGCGGAGATGACTATTAATTTAGAATCAAATGAAATAAATGGTATAGTTGCAGTATTAATATTTGGTGTAGTAGCTTATCTAATTTCCTATGGAACACTCAAAAGTATAAGTTTAAGAAGATTTTTTATGGGTACTCCCACCATAATTATTCAAGATGGAAAAATACTTGAAAGAAATTTAAAAAGGGTTAAATTTGATATTAATGATATGTTGGAAGAGATAAGAAGCAATGGTTATTTTGATTTATCACAAGTTGAATATGCCGTAATGGAAGCAAGTGGAAAACTCAGTATACTTCCAAAGTCAGAATATAGACCACTAACACCATCAGATATGAAGGTTAAGGTATCTAGGGAAAGTTTATGCGCTAATATAATAATAGATGGAAAAATAATGCATAGTAACTTAAAAAATATGAAAAAAGATGAAAAATGGTTAAATAAAGAATTAAAGATTAAAGGATATACTGATTTATCGAATATATTACTTGCAACACTTGATATAAACGAAAAAATTGTAATATATGAAAAAAATATAGATACAAATTCAAAGGATGTTTTAGAGTAAAATGTAAAAAATATGTAAATGAAAGATAATAATTCTAATTTTTAGTGACAACAAAAAAGTAATTTGATATATTATAATTGGTGGTTGTATGAATAGACATTTTTGCGCATCTGCATTTGTAATAAATCCTTATACAAAAAAAATATTATTAATTAAACATAAAAAAAATAAAAAATGGACTCAACCCGGAGGACACATAGAAGGAAATGAGACACCAGAAGAAACTGCTGTTAGGGAAGTTTATGAAGAAACTGGATTAAGGGTTAGGCTACTTGGAGAAAGATTTCCAAGAGAAGATGATTTTATTAGACCGCTTGGTATTCAAAAAAATAGAAGGACTACAAACGATGGTGAGACGCATTTACACATAGATATTATATATGCGGCCATTCCAAATGATGATTCTAATTTTAAATTAAATAAGGAAGAAAGTGATGATATAGGTTGGTTTTCTAGAGAAGAATTAGAAAATTTAGATTGCTTTCCAGATATAAAAATAACAATGGACTATATACTTAAGAACATTATAAAATAACAGTTAATTTTATAAACAATATGTTTTTTAAATATATAAAAAATTTTTATGTCTGCTATAATATAAAATTTTTTAAAAGTCAAATATGTAATGTAATATTTGACTTTTTAATAAAGTGTGTTATAATTGTAAAGTATTTTGAAGGAAGTGTATCAAAATGAAGAAAAAAAATATAGCTATAATAGCACACGTAGATCATGGAAAAACTACACTTGTAGATAAATTACTTGAAGCAAGTGGGACATTTAGAGAAAATGAAGATGTACAAGAAAGAGCACTAGATTCTAATGATATAGAAAGAGAACGTGGAATTACTATACTTGCTAAAACTACAGCAATAAACTATAAAAACTATAGAATAAATATATTAGATACACCAGGGCATGCCGATTTCGGAGGAGAAGTAGAGCGTATTATGAATATGGTTGATGGAGTTTTGCTTGTTGTAGATGCTTATGAAGGAACAATGCCACAGACTAGATTTGTTTTAAAAAAGGCCCTAGATGCAAAAGTTAAACCAATTGTAGTTGTAAATAAAGTAGATAAACCATCAGCAAGACCCAAAGAAGTAATTGATGAAGTAATGGATTTATTTATAGAATTAGGTGCTGATATTGATGATTTAGACTTTCCAGTGGTATATGCATCGGCTATAAATGGAACATCCAGCTATTCAGATGACATAACAACGCAAGAGCACGATATGACTAAAATATTAGATATGGTCATAGAGCACATACCATCACCAAAAGAAGAAGAAGGATCTTTGCAATTTCAGCCTGCGTTACTTGACTATAATGATTTTGTAGGTAGAATTGGTATAGGTCTTGTAAAACGTGGAAAAATTAAATTAAATCAGATGGTAAGCTGTGTTAGAGTTGATGGAACTATAAAACAGTTTAGGGTAGCTAAAATATATGGCTTTTTAGGACTTAAAAGAATTGAAATAAATGAAGCAAGTGCTGGGGATATTATTGGTATTGCAGGACTTCCTGATATTTCTGTTGGAGAAACTGTATGTGAAGTAGGTAAAGAAGAGGCTCTTCCAATTCTTAGAATAGATGAGCCAACACTTCAAATGACATTTGGAGTTAATACTAGTCCATTTTGTGGTAGAGAAGGTAAAATTGTAACAGCTCGTAAAATAGAAGAGAGATTATATAAAGAAACTGAGAAAGATGTATCCTTAAAAGTTACTCCAGTTGAAAATGATTCTGAATCATTCATAGTGTCAGGAAGGGGAGAATTACACTTATCTATATTAATTGAAAATATGAGAAGAGAAGGATTTGAGCTTCAAGTATCAAAACCAGCTATAATAAAAAAGGAGATTAATGGTGAGATTTGTGAACCTTTTGAGGATGTACAAATAGATGTACCAGAAGAATATGTCGGTGCTGTAATAGAAGCATTAGGTAATCGTGAAGGTGTTATGGAAAACATGACAAGCGTGGATAAAGAGGTAAAACTTCACTATACAGTACCAACAAGAGGACTTATAGGTTTTTCAACTGAATTTATGACAATGACAAAAGGTTATGGAATACTTAATCATACTTATAAAGAGTATAGAAAAGAAGCAGGAACTAAAGTAGGTAGTCGTAAAAATGGTGTGCTTGTATCTATGGAAAATGGAAAAGCTACAGCGTATTCACTTGGTAATTTAGAGGACAGAGGAGTTATGTTTATAGAACCAGGTACAGAAGTTTATGAAGGAATGATTGTTGGCGAAAATAATCACGATAATGATTTAGCTGTAAATGTGGTAAAGGGAAAAAATTTAACAAATACTCGTTCATCTAGCAAGGATCATACTGTAGTATTAAAACGTCCAAGAGTTATGAGCTTGGAGATTTGTCTAGATTATATAAATGAGGATGAACTTGTAGAAGTTACACCATTAAATTTTAGAATGAGAAAAAAAATCTTAAATACAGAGCAAAGAAAAAAACAAGAGTCAAAAAAATTATAGCAATTTAAAATAATATAAATAAAAAACTGAAGAATATTTCCTTATTAAATCTTCAGTTTTTTATTACATAAAACTAATTATTTTTTATCATCCATAACTTTTCTATCAAAAAAATCTTTTATATCACATCCAAGAACTTCCGCAATATCTTCTAAAGTATCTATTGATATTGTTTGATGTGTAATTGATTCTAGTTTTGCAATAAAACTATCACTTAAATATAATGTCTCAGCTAGTTCTCGTTGTTTTAATCCTTTTTTAATTCTATATTTTTTTATATTTTTTCCTATAATATTATAAATATCAGTTTTCTTATTTTCAGACATATATATCACCAACTTAATTTTCTCATACATTAGTTAAAATATTTATAGACAATTAGTCTATTAAGAAAGCAGAATAGTTATTAATTCTTTACTACTTATTTTAGAATTCATAATTAATTTAGGATACATACTTATTTGTGTAAAACCAGGAATTGTATTAATTTCATTAAAATATAATTTATTATTACTCTTATCATAAAGGAAATCAATTCTACACAAGTCCTTACATCCTAATATTTTAAAAATCATTTTTGAATAATTTTTTATTTCCTTTTTTATAGAATCATCTATAGTTGATATTATAGTATTTGTTTTAGATAAATATTTTGAATCAAAGTCATACCATTTTTTTGTATTAATTATTTCACCAACATCAGATATAATCAATTTATTATTTTTTTCAATTATTGCACATTCCAGTTCTCTATTGTTATCTAGAAATTTTTCTATAACAATATTTTTATCATATTTTAAAGCCTTTTTAAGTGATTTAGTTAATTCCTTTTTATTGTTAGCTATACTAATACCTATAGAAGAACCACACTTACAAGGCTTAACTATAACTGGAAATTCTATTTTATTTAAATTAGCATTTTTATTGTATATTACATAAGGGACTTGAGGTATAGAATATTTTTCCAATATTAATTTAGTAAATAATTTATCAAAACATATTAGACTGCTGAATGAGTCGCAACCAACAAAATTTATTTTAAACATTTCAAATAAACTTTGTAATTTTCCATCTTCACCTAATGATCCGTGTATTACTGGGAATATTTTATCAAATTGTTTTAAATATTCAATAATATTTCTTATAGGTTCTTTAATATTTTGTCTCCAATTAGAATCTATATTCGTATTTTTTTTTATTTCATAAAAATTATTATCATAATCTAATCCTACGACAGTATAATCAAATAACTTTAAATCAATGTTATTAATTACAAAGTTTACAGATTGACATGAAATATTATGTTCATAAGTGTTCCCACCAAATAAGATTAAAATCTTCTTCATTATTTCACCCAATAAATAGTATGAACAAAATAAATACAATATTCTAGAATGTAAATTTTTAGATTGATGTTAAAAACGATAGATTTATTCTTAAAAATATGATAAACTAAATATATATAAAAGAAAAATGAAAAAAGGTGAAAAAATGGGAAAAATAATAGCATTTGTTAATCAAAAAGGTGGAGTTGGAAAAACTACATCTAGTATAAATTTGGCAGCATCCCTAGGACTTTTAGGCAAAAAAACTTTATTAGTAGATTTAGATCCACAAGGTAACAGCACAACTGGAGTTGGAGTAAACAAAGGTGAACTTCAAAATAGTGTTTATGAATTATTAGTAGATCGTGCCGAGGTAAAAAAAGTTGTTGTAAAAACAAAATTTAAGAATTTATACCTAATGCCTGCTTCAATAAATTTAGCAGGTGTTGATATGGAACTTGCTGAAATGGCCAGATTAAATCCATCATTTGTTCCACAGATGCAGTTAAAAAAATATTTAGGTGAAATAAGTGATATATTTGATTATATAATTCTTGATTGTCCGCCATCTTTAGGATTAATAACAACTAATGCTTTAGCATCGTCTAATTCTGTCATAATTCCTGTTCAATGTGAATTTTTTGCATTAGAAGGTATCATGCAACTATTAAATTCAATAATGATAGCTCAAAAAAAGCTGAATCCAAGTTTAGACATAGAAGGAGTTTTACTTACTATGTTAGACAATAGAACTAATTTAGGATTGGAAGTAGTTGAAGAAATTAAAAGTTATTTTAAAGAAAAAGTTTATGATACTATAATTCCTAGACTCGTTAGATTGTCAGAGGCTCCTAGTCATGGCAAACCAATACATGCCTACGATCCTAAGAGTAGGGGTACAGAGGCATATATAAATTTGGCAAAAGAGGTGATTGATAGAAATGGAAACTAAAAAAAGGGCTTTAGGAAAAGGTTTAGAACAATTGTTTAATTCCGAAAATCTAGATTTAAATAGTTTTGAAAAAACAGTCTATGAAAATGCCACAAATGAAGAAATAATGGAAATATCACTAGAGGAATTACGTCCTAATCCATATCAGCCACGTAAAGTATTTAATGATGAATCTTTGGATGATTTAGCATCTTCAATAAAAGAACATGGAGTATTTCAACCTATTATTGTAAAAAAAAGCATTAAAGGTTATGAAATAATAGCGGGAGAACGTAGAGTTAGGGCTTCTAAAAAAGCTGGGCTTGTGAAGATTCCAGCGATTATTCGTAATTTGAATGATGAACAAATGATGGAAATAGCTTTGCTTGAAAATTTGCAGAGAGAAAATTTAAGTGCTATAGAAGAAGCCATTGCCTATAAATCAATGTTAGAAAAATTGTCTTTAACACAAGATGAATTATCTAAAAAGGTAGGTAAGAGTAGGAGTCATATTACAAATATTTTAGGTCTTTTGAGGTTACCAAAAGAAGTTCAAGAAATGGTTGCAAATAATAAAATAAGTATGGGCCATGCACGTGTCTTGAGTAAACTTGAAAATGATCAAAAAATAATAGAATTGGCAAGAGAAATAGTTGAAAAAAAGATTCCTGTAAGGGAATTGGAACAATCATCTGTTACGGAAGATAAAAAAATAAAGATAGAAAGACATGCTAAACCTAGTGATCCAAATTATAAATTTATAGAAGAATTATTGAGAGAAAAATTAGATACTAAAGTAAAAATAAATGATAAAAAAATATTGATATCATTTAATAACAATGCAGATTTAAATAGAATTTTAGAAATATTGAATATAAAGGAATAACATGAAATTAGAAATGATATTAAAAAAAGAATTTATAGCACCTATTATAATATTAATTATATGTATTTTTTTGTGTATCCTATCTAAAAAGTTAGTATATAAGATATTTAATTTTAAAATATCTAATATAAATGATGGCAAAAAGAAAACAATAGTAAATTTAATTAATAATATTGTGTTATTTATAATAATTACCATATCTGTGTTGATAATTTTAGAAATATATGGAATAGATACTAAATCTTTAATTGCATCTTTTGGTATTGTTGGATTAGTAGCTGGATTGGCATTACAAGATCTACTTAAAGATTTTATTGTTGGCGTTTCAATCATATTTGAGGGACAGTATTCGATTGGTGATTGGGTTTCTATAAATGGATTTAAAGGAGAAGTTATTCCTTCTAATTTAAGAACTACAAAATTAAAAGCTTATACGGGTGAAATTAAGATAATATCTAATAGAAATATTAACGAAATAATTAATTATAGTTTATCAACTTCTAATTTAATTATAGATGTAGGTGTTTCATATGAATCTGATATAGATAAAGTAAAGACAATATTAGATGATTTATGTGTAAAATTAAAAGAACAATTTAATTTAAAAGAAATTTCGTGTTTAGGTATTCAAGAACTATCAGATAATTCAATTAAATTTAGAATTGTTATTTCATCAAAATATTTAGAGCAATTCAATTTGGATAGAAAAATAAAAAGAGAAATAATACTTTCTTTTGAAAAAAATAAAATTGTAATACCTTATAATCAGGTGGTGGTACATAATGGATAAAGAATATAAAGTTGGAAGCATAGTTGTTATGAAAAAAGATCACCCATGTGGTACAAATGAATGGGAAGTTATAAGAACTGGTGCAGATATTAAAATAAAATGTATAAATTGTGGTAGAACAATAATGATGCCAAGAATAGAATTTAACAAGAAATTAAAAAAAGTGTCAAAATTTTAGGAGGATGTGTGTGAAAAAAAAGAATCATAGAAGACCATTAGGTTCCGTTGTCGAAATTTTGTTAATGATAGTAATAATATCTGTTGTTTGTTTTTTTCTTCATTTGTTAGGAGTAAGTGGTTATAAAACTGAGCCAGGTAGTTTTGAGACTACATTATTAATAGTTAACAATATATTTAGTAGTTCAGGAATAAAATATATCATAAATAATTCTTTTGTCAATTTTCAGACATTAGAACCTTTGATTTTCGTAATATTATCGCTAATAGCTGTATCTATTTTAGAGGCAAGTGGTCTTTTAAAACAATTATTTCTTCCATTAAATAAACTTAAGCCCAAATATATTACAATGCTGGTTATATTTGTAGGTATAATATCTACTATAATTGGAGATTACAGTTATGCACTTTTATTGCCTATTGCCGGAATACTATATAAATATACAGGTAGGGATTCAAGATTGGGAATATTGACGATGTTTATTGCAATTACCATAGGATATGGAACTGGATTAATTTATAATTATCAGGCATACCAATTAGGAGATATAACTGAACTTTCAGTTCAGAGTATAACTTCTAATTATAATTATGAGTTATTGTCTAATATATTTGTTTTAATTGCATCTACAATAATTTTAACAATAGTAGGAACTATCGTTTTGGAAAAGTTTTCAAAAAAGTATCCAAGGAATGAAGAAACTGATAATTTAAATATTTCTAAAAAAGCGTCAAAAATTACTTTAACTGCCTTTATTATAATGATGATAATATTTGTGTATTGTCTAATACCAGGATTTCCACATTCAGGAATACTTTTAGATAAAACCGAACCAACATATATTGGGAAATTATTTGGTGCTGATTCCCCATTAAATCAAGGATTAATGTTTTTAGTAATAGGAATATTAATGATATGTGGGTTTATATATGGAACAGTATCAAGGAATATAAAAAATAGTAGAGATTATAGTAATGCATTAACAAAAACGTTTGAAGGAACAGGATACGTATTTGTACTTTTATTCTTTGTTTCAATACTGTACGAAGTAATAGATTGGACGAATATATCAACTATTATTTCTACTAATATAATAGATTTTATAGGTTCAAGTAGTATATCGGGGGTATTACTTATTATAATTACATTTATATCAATTGTTATAATATCAGTATTTATCCCAGATTCTATAACAAAATGGAATTTAGTTGCTCCTATTTATGCACCGTTATTAATGAGAGCAAATATAAGTCCAGCTTTTACTCAGATGATGTTTTTATCAGCAGATTCTGTAGGTAAGTTATTTTCACCTATATATGTGTACTTAATAATAACAATAGGGTTCATGCATAAATATGAGCAAAATTCTAATATTAGTATTTTTCATACAATGAAAAAAAATATGCCAGTAATAATAACTTTATCATTAGTATGGCTTGTAATAATAATAGGATGGTATTTGCTTGGATTACCTATAGGAATAAACTCAAATATTACGTTGTAAGGATGAAAATCCTTTTTTTATTTTACTGATAAGTTATGTTTCAAATTATATATAATTTGAAAAAAATAGAATAGTGTATAGACAATTCTTTAATGATCAACTTAAGTTTACCACTACACAACCACTACAATTACTTTTTTTGATAGTTTAAAGTCATTGACAGGTAGGGGGGGGGGTAATGGTATAATAAAAAAGAAAGTAGAGGTAGTATAATGAGAAAAGGTTTTACATTAATAGAATTACTTGCAGTAATCGTAATATTAGCTGTAATATTATTAATAACAATACCAAGAGTATATAATATAGTAAAGATTTCTAACGAAAAAGGTATATTAATTAGTGCAGACAGATATATAAATGCAATAGAAAAACAAATTTTATCAATAAATACAATAGAAGAATTTAACCCAAGTGAATGTAAAATAAAAGAAGATGGTAATTTAATTTGTGACACGAAGGAAATAGTAGTAGATGTAGATGGAGTAAAACCAATAAATGGTATGATAATAGTAGATAATACCAATGTAACAAGAGCTTTAAATTTAAAATATGAAAATATAGAAAAGTATGTGACAAAAGATGGTATTGATAGTGAATATGTATTGACAGAGGAATATATACCAATACCAAATTTAATGGGTAATACATTAACACCAGTAGTATATGATGGTGTTAATTGGAAAATAGTAAATGAAAAAGAGAAATGGTATGACTATAGTAAACAAGAGTGGGCAAATGCAGTAATATTAACAGACGAAGTTAAAGATACAAAACAAGTAGGAGATATAGTAACAGTAGAAGGACAAGATTCAGATGTATTAGGAATGTTTGTGTGGATACCAAGATATTCATACACCATAAAATATCCGTATGGAGTACAGTTGGAAGGCGGATCAGCACCAAGTCAAACAACACCAGGAGCAATTGATATAAAGTTCGTAGATCAAAATACAAAAGAGAAGGGAAACTCAACATATACGTCAGGTAAACCAAGAGGATGGTTAACACATCCGGCCTTTACGTTTGGTGGTGAAGAATTATCTGGAATATGGATAGGAAAATTTGAGACAAGTTGTAATAAGAATGTTTCTTTTTTATGTTCAGATGAGACATGCAGTAATTCAGACGCAATAAGAATATTGCCTAACGTTTCCTCGCTAAGGTCCCAAAAGTTGTCAGATATGTTTTATATATCTAGATCAATGTCTAGAGATGATAATATATTTGGAATAAACCAACAAATGACAAATTCTCATTTGATAAAGAATAGTGAGTGGGGAGCGGCGGCTTATCTTTCACAATCTAAATATGGAAAATATGGTAATAATTTATATACTAATGATAATAAAGAAATATATCAAAATAAGTCGAAAAATTATATAACAGGCATGAGTAATGGAACTCCAAGTCAATTAGAATATTCACAAGAACAATGTAAATACAATGATATAAACGACAGGGGAGAAGGAAAAGGATCTTGTGGTGGAGGAGCCTCAACAACAGGAAATATATCCGGAATATATGACATGAGTGGTGGAGCATATGAGTATGCAATGGGGTATTTATCCACGGCATATACAAGTGTATGGGGTGCAGGAACGGATAAAAATGGTAATGAAGTAGATTCAGCAAAATTTGCAATTAAGATAGATGATAAATATTTTGATAGCTACATAGATACTAACTCATTAAATGAACAAAATAAAGGACATGCATTAGATGAAACAGCTCATTGGTATTCTGATGGAGTTTCATTTCCAACTTTGAGTGAACCATGGTTCGATAGAGGTGGTATTGCTGATAATGCTAAAGATGGAGGTATATTTAGATATGGTAAATGGTATGGCTCTGGTTACTCACGTGATGCGTTTCGTATAGTGTTGTCTCCTGCCAAATAAATTTGACTTTACATATTTTTACGAAAATTTTGTAAAAAAATAATAAAATATAAAATAATTAATTGATTCTTTATAGATAGTACTTTATAATAAAATTGTAATATTACCATAGATATTACATATGAGTAGTTCTATTTAAGAATAAAAGGAATATTAATAAAAATATCACTTTTTGAAGTGGTATTTTTATTGTATTTTGCCTAATTTTATAGTAAACTAATGATTGAGGTGGTTTGATGAGCTTAACGGCAGGAATAGTAGGTCTTCCAAACGTAGGTAAAAGTACATTGTTTAATGCGATAACTAAAAAAAATATATTAGCTGCAAATTATCCATTTGCTACAATAGACCCGAATGTAGGAGTAGTAGTCGTTCCAGATGAAAGATTAAATTTTTTAAACGATTTATACACCCCTAAAAGTTTAGTACCAACAACTTTTGAATTTACTGATATAGCAGGTCTAGTTAAAGGTGCTTCCAATGGAGAAGGATTAGGTAATAAATTTTTATCTCATATAAGAGAAGTTGATGCGATTTGTGAGGTAGTTAGATGTTTTGAAAATGAAGATATAATACATGTAGAAAATGATATAAATCCAATACGTGATATAGAAGTAATTGAAATAGAATTAATTTTATCTGATTTAGAAATAGTAGATAATAGGTTTAATAAAATAGGTAAAAAAGCAGCCTTATCTAAAGATAAAGAAATTCAAAAAGAAGCTCATATTTTAACTAAATTAAAAAATGCATTGGAAAAAAATATTCCAATCAGAAGAATAGAACTAACAGATGATGAAAAATTATATATTAAATCATTCAACTTATTAACAAGTAAACCAATAATATATGTTGCCAATGTTTCAGAAGATGATTTACTTAGCGGAGGTAATAAATATTTAGAAAATGTTTTAGAATATGCAAAAAAAGATAATGCAGAAGTGGTAAGTATATGTGCAAAAATAGAATCTGATTTATCTAATATGGAATCTAATGATAAAAAGACATTTTTAAGTGAACTTGGAATAAATGAAAGTGGTATAGATAAGCTTATAAAAGCTTCTTATAAATTGCTGGGTTTAAAAACATTTTTTACAGCTGGTGAAGATGAATGTAGAGCCTGGACTTTTAAAACTGGAATGAAGGCCCCAGAATGTGCAGGAATTATTCACTCTGATTTTGAAAAAGGTTTTATCAAGGCCGAAGTAATGAGTTATAGTGATTTAGAAAAATATGGAAACGACAAGATGGTAAAAGAGGCCGGAAAATTAAGATTAGAGGGAAAAGACTATATAATGCAGGATGGAGATATTTGTTATTTTAGATTTAATGTGTGAAGTATATACAAAGGTATATACTTTTATTTTTTTACGATTAATGTTGCAATTAAGTCAATAACAAATATAAATATGAATATATTGCTAATATATCTAGGTATTTTATTAATCAATTTATCAAAAATAGGTTTAATAAAATAAATAAGTAAAATACTACTTAATCCCCATAGAAAAGACATTTCAATAGAAGTATATTTTCCTATATTGTATTTATGATTAGTATAATTCCATAGCTCTATATTAAAAATCCACTTTAATATATATCCTCCTATAATTTCAATTAAGGACAATAAAATAGAGCAAGAAAAGAATAATATCAAAGTTTTCAAAAATTTATTTTTGAAATTTTTGTCAATAAATTTATATATAAATAAAATAATAATACTTCCTATTCCATAAATTGGAGTCCAATAACCTAGTAATATGCCACTATCACCGCCAGAGTAGAAGAATGATTCAATAATATGACCAAAAATAGATAAAATAAAAAAATAATTTATATAATAATACATATAATTCACCATTATTAGTATTTAAATAAAATGAATTTTTATTCACAAACTAATTTTAAAAAAATATAATTAAATAAGGTTTACAAACGAGAAAAAGTTTGTTATAATCTAAGACGAGTAAGAAATTTACTCCTTGTTCGAAAGAACCAAAGACCATAAGGAGGTGTATTATGAGAAATTATGAAATTATGTTTATAGTAAGACCAACATTAAGTGAAGATGATATTAAAAAAGTAGCATCTAATTTTCAGAAAACATTAGAAACTAATGGTGCAAAAGTTACAAATGTTGACGCTTGGGGACAAAAAACTTTAGCATATGAAATAAAAGTTGGAAATAACACTTATAAAAGTGGATATTATTTTGTAGTTAATATTGAAGCTAATGATGATAAAGCAATAAAAGAATTTGATAGATTAGCTTTGATAAGCAATGATATTATTAGACATTTAATAATAAATAAGAAGGGCTAAGAGGTGTAATAATGAATAAAGTAGTATTATTGGGTAGATTAACTGCAAAACCAGAATTGCGTTATACACAGCAAAATACAGCATTTACAAGATTTACTGTAGCTGTAAATAGGAACTTTACGAATACTGATGGAAAAAGGGATGCAGACTTTATAAATGTAGTTGCTTGGAGGAAGCAAGCAGAAACAATTTCCAGATACTTTGATAAGGGAAACTTAATTGCAATAGAAGGAAGATTACAAACTGGAAGTTATGACGATAGAGATGGAAATAAGAGATATACAGTTGAAGTAGCATTAGATAATTTTGAATTTGTTGAAAGTAAGGCAGCACGTGTAGCATCAGCTTCTTCAACAGAACCACAAATGGGTAATTATGAAACAACCCCATATGATTATCAAGATAATACTCCACATCAAAATGAAATTGATGTAGAAAATGATCCATTTGCTGAATTTGGAGATAGTGTTTCAATAGATGATAATTTTTTAGAATAATAGGAGGATAAATATGGCAGAATTTTTTAGAAAAAAGAAAAAAATATGTCAGATGTGTGCAGGTAAAGATGTTGATTATAAAAACGTAGAAGTAATAAAAAAATATATAAGTCAAGATAAAGCTAAAATATTACCTAGAAGAATTACTGGCGCTTGTGCTGAACATCAAAGACATATAGCTACGCAAGTAAAATATGCAAGACATATGGCTTTAATACCATTTGTTAAATAAGGTAGATTATACCTTTTTTTCTTAATTTTATTAAACTATATAGATCAGTTAAAATGATTTATAACTTGATATAATAATCATTACAGATAATATGGCCTTTTAAAACGTGATAATATTCTAAAAATAAGAATTCAAAATATTGTAAAAAAATTATAATAAAAATATCACGAGAGTTTAGTATTATTTATCAAGAGGGGGAATTTAATATGAATGATTTAATTGAAAATAATAGTGAAATTTTTAACGCGAATTATGATTCATTTAAATTATATTTGAATGAAATAAGCATGTATCCAATCCTATCAAAAGAACAAGAGAAGGAATTGTTTGTTGAATATCAAAATGGTAATAAATCTGCAAGAGATAAAATAATAAAATGTAATTTGAGATTTGTTGTACATGTATCTAAAAATTATTTTTATAAAACTATTTCTATTATGGATTTAATACAAGAAGGTAATTTGGCATTGGTAAAAGCATTTGAAAAATTTGATTCTTCTAAAGATGTAAGATTTTGTACGTATGCAGGATGGTGTATAAAAAAAGATATTGAAAGATATATAGCTAAATCTTCTTCAATTTTAAAAATTTCATTCAATGGATTCGAAAATCTGAACAAAATAAAAAAATATATTAATCATTATTATTTAATTAATCATAGAATACCGGATTTAAATAATATTAGTGAAACGTTGGGTTATTCAAAAGAAGAGATTATCGGAGCATTACGAGTTATGAATGATGTTCAAAGTTTAGATTCGACAATAAATGAGAATGATATAACGACTTTATATGATTTAGTTCCTGATACAAATAATGATGAATATGACATATGTGATATATCAAAATTATCTGAGATTTTAGGAGAAAATGAATTAAGCGTTATAAAATTAAAACATGGCTTTACTAATGGGGTACCATATAGAACAAGAGAAATATGTGAGATTTTAAATGTACCTAGAACGACTGTTTATAAATATGAACAGAAAGCATATAGAAAAATTCGAAATTATATTAGTAAGATTAATAAATAATTTAATGACGGGGGGATATTTATGGATTTTTTACAACAATTAATAGATAAAGCCAGTAGTAATAATAATAAATTATCATATGATGAAATAAATAAATTAGGTTTAATTGATGAAGAATTAGATAATTTATTTTGTTCTTTAGTAAAAAATGGAATTGATATAGAAGATTATACTGATTTAAATTTTGAAGATAATTATAAGCATATTAATGATTTAGGTGAAGATTTAAATTCATCAATATATAATAAAGATTCTTTGACATTATATTTAACGGAAATTAATAAATTTCCGGTTTTAACCAAGGAACAAGAAAAAAAATTATTTGTAGAATACAGACGCGGCAACAAAGAGATTAAAGATTATATTATAAACTGTAATTTAAAGTTTGTAGTTTATATAGCAAAAAAAAATAGTGATTACAGAATTCCTTTAATAGATTTAATACAGGAAGGTAATATTGGTTTAATTAAGGCTATAGATAAATTCGATGAAACAAAAAATATAAAATTTTCATCATACGCCTCATACTGGATTAAACAGTCAATTTATAATTACAAAAGTGAGAAGTCATACTTAATAAGGTATCCAAGACATGCTTCACTGGATATAAAAAAAATAAAAAGTTTTGCAGATGAATATAATGATAAATATAGAAAATATCCAGATATACAACAGATAGCGACGAATTTAAATTTATCAGAAGATAAGGTTAGAACTTATTTAAGTAGTATACATGAAATAGCAAGTTTAGATGCAGATATAACAGATGATTCAAAGGACTCACTAGTCAACGTTATAATGACAGATGACCATGACTTTAGATTATCTGAAGTAAAAATTGATTATGAAAAAATTAATAAAGTAATGAAACAAATACTAACTGATAGGGAATATAAAATAATTACATTAATATATTTTAAAGAAAAAACCTTAGAAGAAATAGGAAAAATTTACGGAATAAAAAGGCAAAGAGTTAATGTAATAGAAAAAAATGCATTAAAGAAAATAAAAAGAAAGTTAGTAGGATGGGAAATATAGATTAAAACTATAAATTTTTATATTTATTTAAAGTTACTAAAAATATTGTTTATCTCCTCCTTTATATTTTTTGCACTTGCTTTTAGATTATTATCGTTTATAATGTGAGAATTATAGTTATTAGCAGTATTATTTCTATTATTTAATAACTGTTGTTGTGCAGAGTTTGTACAAAGTGCTTGCCCGACCATCATGAACCAATTACCTAACGAATTTTGTTCTGCAGGAGTTAATTCATCGCAAAGCAATAAGCCTAGTATAAACGCTGAAGAAGTATAAATAGGAGCAGAAACACTAGGAACTATTTTCAATTTATCACCTAATAAAATATATTAAAGAATATTAAATAAATTTATAAATTGACATTGTCAACATTGTCAGTTTATTTTTTTATTTGTTGCAAAAGTTTAAAAAATATTCAATGATAACATTTTAAACTATTGACATCTAGGTAGGAGATAATGATATAATAAATAAAAAAGTAGAGGTAGTGATAATGAAGAGAGGATTTACATTAATAGAACTTTTGGCAGTAATCGTAATACTAGCAATAATCGCGTTAATAGCTACGCCAATAGTACTAAATATAGTTGATTCTTCAAAGAAACAAAGTAATGAAAGAAGTAAAGAGTTATATTTAGAAGCGGTCAAAGAAGCAATAATAAGAAAGAATTTAACAAGTGAATTTAATCCAACTAATTGTACAGTAAATAAAGATGGTAATATTGCTTGTGATGGAGAAGAATTAACAATAGAAATAACGGGTAAAAAACCTTGCAAAGGTACAATAGTATATGAAAATGGGAAAATATTATCTGAAAATATTGGATATTGTGATGTTTTATACAAAGACAAAAGTCAAGCAAATTATCCAGATCTTATGAATAATACTTTAACACCAGTAATATATAAAGATGATTTTTGGCAGGTAGCTGATACAAGTGAAAAATGGTATGATTATAATGATCAATGGTGGGCAAACGCTGTAATTTTAAAGGATGGAGTAAGTAAAAATATAGGAACAAAATTAAAAGTTCCAGCAAAACAAGAAGATATAACATCATCAGATATATTAGCTATGTTTGTTTGGATACCTAAATATGAATATAAAATAGATACAACTAATGGACAATTTGGAAAAGGAAGCAATGATAAAACAGTACCAGGAGAAATAGAAGTAAACTTTATAAATAAAGGTGTAACATATGAAAATACAAACGAAAAAGGATATAGAATACATCCAGCCTTCACATTTGGTGATGAAATACTATCAGGAATATGGGTAGGAAAGTTTGAAACAAGTCATACATCTGGGAACTATGATCTAAGTTGCATAGATGAAAATTGTATTGATGCAAATAATATAAGGATACTACCAAATGTTACTTCACTAAGAAATAATACAGTATCAAAATTTTTCTTTGTATCACGTTCAATGTCAAGAGAAGGAAATCTATTTAAAATAAACAAGAATGAAATAGATACACATATGATGAAAGGTTCTGAATGGGGAGCAGTTGCATATCTTTCACAAAGCAAATATGGAAAATACGGAAATAATTTATATACGGGTTCAAATAAAGAAATATATATAAATAATTCTAGGGAATATAATACGGGAACAAGTGGTGGAGCACCAGGCGGAAAAGCTTCAAATTCTTGCAAATATGATGATTTGTTAGATATGGGATCAGGAACAGGTTTTTGTGGTGGAGGAGCATCAACAACAGGCAATATATATGGAATATATGATATGAGTGGTGGTTCTTATGAATACTTAATGGCAAATTATAATAATACAGTTGTTAATTCTGGTTTTGAAACGTTACCAGATGATTTAAAATCTTCAAAATATTATGATTTATTTACTGACACATCAGTAGATAGTGCTTGTAATAAAGCTATTTGCTATGGGTTTGGTTTAAGCGAAACTAGGGGATGGTATGGAGATAATCCAGCATTTTTATCCCAAGCAGCTCCATGGCTTCTAAGAGATGATGCTAATAGCCGTTTTGCCGGAGTTTTTAGTAGTTATCCATTTTCAGGTGCAAAGGATAGTAGACTTTCATTTAGGATTGTTATTTTATAACTAATACAAAATAGATTGATAAAATAAAATAATATAACTAAGAAATGTACAATTCTTTATATTTTATAGTTTTTGAATATGTAATTGATATAATGAAATAGGTATTTACTTTTAAAATTAACAAAAAATCAACAAATTTTTAAAAAAGTGTTGATTTTTCTTTTTAAATAACGTATAATTTTGTATGTGTGACGTTGCGTTGATGTGTGAGGTTGCTGATACACCAGGCTAAGTTGATAGAAAAAACAACCTGATATTGGGTTTTTACACGGAGCAAGTCTATACTGGATATAGGCGAAGGGAGGATACATTATGTCAAAAACTAAAGTTCGTATCAAATTAAAAGCGTTTGAACACAAAAGTTTAGACAAAGCTTGCGCTAAAATTGTTGAGACGGTTAAAAGAAATGGTGGAAGTATTGTTGGACCAGTTCCACTACCAACTGAAATTGAGAAAATCACTATTTTAAGAGCTGTTCATAAATATAAAGATTCACGTGAGCAATTTGAAAGAAGAACACACAAAAGACTAATAGATATCATGGACCCATCAAAGGAAACTATAGGAGCTCTTGCTCACTTAGATATTCCAAGTGGTGTAGATATCAAAATAATTAAATAAGGAGGATATATATGAAAGGAATCTTAGGTCGTAAAATTGGAATGACTCAAGTGTTTACTGAATCTGGTAAATTAATTCCTGTAACTGTTGTTGAAGTTGAAAAAAACGTAGTTACACAAATCAAAACTAAAGAAAATGATGGTTACGATGCAATTCAATTAGGATTTGGAAATACTAGAGAAAAGTTAGCGACTAAAGCTTCTGCAGGACATACTGCAAAAGCACAAACTACACCTAAGCGCTTCTTTAGAGAAATAAAAGGTGTAGATATCAATTCATATACTCTTGGACAAGAAATATCAGCTGATATATTCACTCCAGGAGAAGTAGTTGATGTAACTGGAACTACTAAAGGTAAGGGGTTCCAAGGTGTCATTAAAAGACATGGCCAAAGTAGAGGACCTATGGGACATGGATCACATTATCATAGAAGACCAGGTTCAATGGGAACAATGAGACCAATGCGTGTTTTCAAAGGTAAAAAACTTGCTGGACATATGGGAACACTTACAGTAACTATTCAAAATCTTGAAGTTGTTGCTGTAGATATAGAAAATAATGTAATATTAATAAGCGGTAACATACCTGGGCCTAAAAAAGGTTTGGTTGTTATTAAGAGTGCTGTTAAGGCAAATGGAAAAATAAATAATATGGAAGAACTTGTATCTTATGAGATGGATGAACCAATTATAGAAGAAAATAATAAACCACAAGAAGATCAAGTTGCCGAGGAAAAACCAGTTGTAGAAGAAACTGCCGAAATTAGTGAGGCAGAAGAAACTACTAAGGATGAAAATTAGTAGGGAGGATACATATGAGTAAAATAGATGTATTAAACACAAATGGTGAAAAAATAAAAGATATTACATTAAATAAAGAAGTATTTGGAATTGTTCCAAATGATGCAGTACTATATGATGCAATAAAGCTTGCTCAAAATAATGCTCGTCAAGGGACAAGAGGCGTTAAAGGACGTTCAGATGTTTCTGGTGGTGGAAGAAAACCATGGAGACAAAAAGGAACAGGACGTGCTCGTCAGGGCTCTACAAGAGCACCACATTGGTATCATGGTGGATGGGCTTTCGGAAATCAAGAAAGAAACTATACCACTAAACAAAACAGAAAAGAAAGAGCTTTGGCACTTAAATCTGCTTTAGCTTATAAAATTATCAATAAAGAATTAATTATTGTTGATAAATTAGATTTAAAAACAAATAAAACTAAAGATATGAAGAATATTTTAAATAATTTTAAAATTGAAAGGAACGTACTTATAGTTGTTAATGAATTAAATGATAATTTAATTTTAGCTACTCGTAATTTGACTAATGTTTTATTACTTGAAGCAAGTGAAATTAACGTACTAGATTTAGTTTCTGCAAATCTTGTAATAGCTGAAGAAGATGCTATTAAAAGTATAGAGGAGGCTTTAGTATAATGAAAACATTTAGAGATGTTGTAAAAGCTCCAATTATTACAGAAAAAACTGCAAATTTATCTCAAAATGGTAACGTTGTTACCTTTAGTGTAGATCCAAAAGCTAACAAAACAGAGATTAAACAAGCAGTTGAAAAAATATTTGATGTAAAAGTTGAAAGTGTTAATACAATAAACGTTAAACCTAAGACTAAAAGAGTTGGACGTTATTCTGGATTAACAAATAGAAAGAAAAAAGCAATAGTTAAATTAAAAGAAGGAAGTTCAATAGAACTTAACTAATCTAAGGGAGGAATACAAATGGCAATCAAAAGTTATAAATCAACGACTAATGGTAGACGTGGTATGACTACTTTAGATAATAGTGAGTTAACTAAAGTAGCACCAGAAAAATCATTACTTATTACATTAAAGAAAAATGGTGGTCGTAATAATCAAGGTAGGATAACTGTTCGTCATCAAGGCGGAGGAGCTAAAAGAAAATATCGTATTATAGACTTTAAAAGAATCAAAGATGGTATTATTGGAACTGTTGCATCTATTGAATACGATCCAAATAGAACTGCTAATATTGCTTTGATTAATTATGCAGATGGAGAAAAAAAATATATAATTGCTCCTAAAGGATTAAAAGTAGGAGATAAAATTGAAAGTGGAGAAAATGCTGATATTAAAATTGGTAATACTCTTCCACTATATAAAATACCAGAAGGAACACTAGTTCATAATATAGAACTTAAAGCTGGAAAGGGCGCTCAAATGGCTCGTTCTGCTGGTTCTAGTGCTCAAATTCTTGGGTTTGAAGGAAAATATGCACTACTTCGTTTATCAAGTGGAGAAGTTCGTAAAGTTCTTAGTACTTGCAGAGCTACAATTGGTGAAGTAGGAAATGAGGATTTTGAGTTGGTAAATTTAGGTAAAGCTGGTCGTAAAAGACATATGGGAATTCGCCCAACGGTTCGTGGATCAGTTATGAATCCTAATGATCACCCACACGGTGGTGGAGAAGGTAAGGCTCCAGTAGGACACAAAGGACCTCTAACACCTTGGGGTAAACCTGCACTTGGATATAAGACTCGTAAAGGCAAAAAACAATCAGATGACTTAATAGTACATCGCCGTAAATAATAGGAAAGGATGGAATTATGGCTAGAAGTTTAAAAAAAGGACCTTTTGTAGACGATAGTTTAATGAAAAAGGTAAAAAAAGTAAATGAATCAGAAAAAAAAGAGGTTATAAAAACTTGGTCACGCCGTTCAACAATATTTCCTGAATTTATAGGTAACACATTTGCTGTTCACAATGGAAAAGAATTTGTTCCTGTATATGTTACTGAAGATATGGTGGGACACAAATTGGGTGAATTTGTTGCTACTCGTAAATTTGGTGGCCACGGTGATGATAAAGGTAAAAATTAAGAAACCTAGGGAGGAGATTTTATGGAAGCAAAAGCAATAGCAAAGGGACTTAGAATCCCACCACGCAAGGCACGTTTAATTATTGATTTAATACGTGGCAAAGATGTTAATGAAGCAGATAAAATTTGCAGAAATTATAACAGTGAAGCTGCTAGATTAACTTTAAAAGTTTTGACTTCTGCAGTAGCAAATGCCTGTAACAACTTAGGTTTAGATAAAACTAAATTATATGTTAAAGAAGCATATGTTGATGAAGGACAAACGTTAAAAAGAATGAAATTTGGTTCTCGTGGACACGTAGATCCAATAAAAAAAAGAACAAGTCATATTACAATTGTTGTAAGTGACAGAAACTAAAGTAAAGGAGGAAAACTTGTGGGTCAAAAAGTTAGTCCAATAGGACTTAGAATAGGCGTTAACAAATTTTGGCAATCAAATTGGTATGCTGAAGGCCGTAACAATGCAAAGTATATCAAGAATGATGATAAAATTCGTAAAATGTTAGAAAAAAGGCTAAAAGACGCATCAGTTTCAAGTATCATTATTGAAAGAGACACTAAAAAGACTAATGTAGTTATAAATACAGCTAAACCTGGGGTTGTTATCGGACATGGTGGAGATGAAATTGATAAGATAAAAAAAGATTTGTCTAAATTAGTCGATGAGGATATTCAAATTTCTATTAAAGAAGTTAAAAACCCAGATTTAGACGCTGCAATAGTAGCAGAAAATATAGCACGTCAAATCGAAGGACGTGTATCATTTAGAATTGCTCAAAAAAGAGCAATTAGAAATACGATGAAAGCAGGAGCAAAAGGAATTACAACTTCTGTATCTGGACGTTTAGGGGGAGCTGATATGGCTCGTACTGAAGGTTATACAGAGGGTAGTGTTCCTCGCCATACTTTAAGATCTGATATAGATTACGCATCGAAAGAAGCTAATACTACTTATGGTAAGATTGGCGTAAAAGTTTGGATTTGCAAAGGAGAAATACTTCCTGCTAAAAATAAGGGAGGTAATAAAGATGGCAGTAATTCCAAAAAGAACTAAATTTAGAAATGTGCATCGTCTTCCTTATGAAGGAAAAGCAAAAGGTAATACAAAAATTAATTTTGGAGAATATGGTTTAATGGCACTAGAGGGCGCTTGGATTACTGATAGACAAATTGAAGCAGCTAGGGTTGCTATGACTCGTTATATGAAACGTGGAGGAAAAGTTTGGATAAACATATTTCCACATTTATCATTAACAAAAAAACCACTTGAAACTCGTCAAGGTAAAGGTAAAGGTTCTCATGACTCATGGGTTGCAGTAGTTAAAGAAGGGAAAATTATGTTTGAAATAGGTGAAGTTGAGGAAGCAGTCGCTAGAGAAGCCTTTCGTTTAGCAATGCATAAACTTCCTATCAAGTGTAAATTCGTAAGGAAAGAAAGTGGTGATTCTAATGACTAATAAAGAAATAAGAGAATTATCTGATGAAGAAATACTTTCAAAAATTGAAGAATCGAAAGAAGAATTATTTAACTTACGTTTTCAACAAGCAACAGGATCCTTAGAAAAACCTTCAAGAATATCAGAATTAAGAAAGCTAGTTGCACGTATGAAAACAATTTTACGTGAAAGAGAACTAACTAAATAGGAGGAAATATGGAAGATAAAAGAAGACATGAATTAGTTGGAACTGTTGTAAGTGATGTTAATGACAAGACTATTACAGTTTTAGTTGAAACTTACAAAAACGATAGACTATATGGAAAAAGAGTTAAATATTCTAAAAAATATACTGTACATGATGAAAAGAATGATGCAAAAAAAGGCGATAAAGTTCTTATAGTAGAAACTAGACCATTATCAAAAACTAAACATTTCCGCTTAGTAAAAGTGGTGGAAAAAGCAATTGTATTGTAATAACGAGTGAAGGAGGATAACATATGATTCAACAAGAAAGCCGTTTAAAGGTAGCTGATAATTCGGGAGCAAGAGAACTATCTGTTATTCGTGTTCTCGGAGGATCTAAAGTTAAAACTGGTAATATTGGAGATATAGTAGTTGCTACTGTTAAAAAAGCAACGCCTAATGGAACTGTTGGAAAAAGCAAAGTAGTTAAAGCAGTTGTTGTTAGGAGTAAATTTGGTCTAAGAAGAGAAGATGGATCATATATCAAATTTGATGATAATGCAGCGGTTATTATTAAAGATGATAAGAGTCCAGTTGGAACTCGTGTGTTTGGACCAGTAGCACGTGAATTACGTGATTTAGGTTTTAATAAAATTATATCACTAGCAAAAGAAGTGTTATAATAGTTTGGAGGAATGAATATGAACTTTAAAACTGGAGATAAAGTTGTTGTCATTTCTGGTAAGGATAAAGGTAAAGAAGGAAAGATTACTCACGTATTACGTAATGAAAATAGAGTAGTTGTTGAAGGAGTTAACATAGTAAAAAAACATGTTAAAGGGAATGGTCAACAAGCAGGTTCTATAAATGAGGTAGAAGCACCTATTCATGCTTCAAACGTAATGATAGTAGATCCTAAAACTAAAAAACCTACTAGAATAGGACATAGTATAAATAAAGACGGTAAGAAAATTAGAGTTACAAAAAAATCTAATTCTAGTCTTGATTAATTGAAAGGAGGGTATATATGAACCGCCTAAAAGAAAAATACACTAAAGAAATCGTATCAGAATTAATGAAAAAGTATAACTATAAGAATATCCAGGAAGCACCAAAATTAGAAAAAATTGTAGTAAATGTTGGATGTGGCGATGCTACTACTAATTCAAAATTATTGGAAGGTGCAATGAAAGATTTAGAGATTATTACAGGACAAAAACCAGTCGCTACAAAAGCAAAAAAATCTATTGCTGGATTTAAACTTAGACAAGGCCAAGCTATTGGATGTAAGGTAACTTTACGTGGTGAAAACATGTATAACTTCTTAGATAAATTGATTAGTATTACTTTACCACGTGTAAGAGATTTTAGAGGTATATCCAATAAAGCATTTGATGGAAGGGGTAATTACACATTAGGGCTAACAGAACAATTGATATTCCCAGAAATCGAATACGACAGTGTAATTAAGGTACGTGGTATGGATATAGTTTTTGTTACAACTGCAAAAACTGATGAAGAAGCTCGAGATTTATTAAAAGGTTTCGGAATGCCATTTAAAAAATAAACTTAGGAGGAAAATATGGCTAAGAAAAGTATGAAAATAAAAGCTAGTCGTAAACCTAAATTCGAAGTACGTAGATATACTCGTTGCAGTCGTTGTGGTCGACCACATGCTGTATTAAAAAAATACGGAATTTGTAGAATTTGTTTTCGTGAATTAGCTTATAAGGGACAAATACCAGGAATGAAAAAATCAAGCTGGTAAGAAGAAGGAGGATATTATGATAACAGATCCAATCGCAGATATGCTAACACGTATTCGTAATGCAAATCAAATGCGATATAAAGAGGTTGAAGTACCCGCTTCAAAAATGAAAAAAGAGATTGCTAGAATATTAAAATCTGAAGGATTTATAGCAGATTATAAAGAAAAGAAAAATAATATTCAAAATATCCTTGTTTTATCTTTAAAATATGTAGACAAGGAACGTGTAATTACTGGACTTAAAAGAATATCTAAACCAGGATTGCGCGTATATGTTAAGGCAGAAGAGGTTCCTAAAGTATTAAATGGACTTGGAATAGCAATTATTTCAACATCAAAAGGTGTTATGACAGATAAAGAAGCTAGAGAAAGTTCTCTTGGTGGGGAAGTTCTTGCCTATATTTGGTAGAAAGGATGATACTTAATGAGTCGAGTTGGAAATAGAAAATTATTAATACCAACTGGTGTTACAGTTACAGTTGATGGTAATAAAGTTACTGTAAAGGGCCCAAAAGGTGAACTTTCTACTGTAATAAATAAAAACATCACTGTAAGTGTTAATGAAAATGAAATAGTACTAACTAGATCAAGTGATGAATTTAAAAATTTTCATGGAACTGCCAATGCTAATATTAACAATATGATTATTGGCGTTACTAAGGGATTCGAAAAAAAACTTGAGTCTGTTGGTGTAGGTTATCGTTTTCAATTAAAAGGTAATGAATTAGTTGTAACTGCTGGATATTCTCATCCTGTTAACGTTAAAATTCCAGAAGGAATTAAATTAGAAGTTCCAAGTAATACAGAATTATTTGTAAGGGGAACTGATAAGCAATTAGTAGGAGAATTTGCAGCAAATATAAGAAAAATTAGGAGACCTGAACCATATAAAGGAAAAGGTATTCGCTATACTGACGAACATATTCGTCGTAAAGAAGGAAAGAAAGCTTCTAAATAATAAGAGTAAAGGAGAGTAGTTATGATCAAAAAAGTAGACCGTAATAAAGCACGTGGGTCAAGACACACTCGTGTTAGAAATAAAGTAAATGGTACGTCTTGCGTTCCTAGATTAAATGTTTTTAGATCAAACAGTAATATTTTTGCTCAAATCATTGATGATGAAGCTTCTAAAACTTTAGTCAGTGCATCTTCTATAGATAAAGAATTGAAACTAGAAAATGGTGGAAATATAGAAGCTGCAGAAAAGGTAGGAGAACTACTTGCTAAAAGAGCTAAAAAAGCAAAAATATCAAAAGTCGTTTTCGATAGAGGTGGATACCTATATCATGGACGTGTAAAAGCACTTGCAGATGCCGCACGTGAGAATGGACTTGAGTTCTAATAGGAGGGTAATGATGAAAAAGGAAATCGAAAAAATTGATGAAGTTAAATCTACAGAAAAAGTAGATAAAACTGAAAGAAAACCTCGTAAATCAAATGATAGACGTCAATCAAGACAAAGACAACAGAAGTTATATGAAGAAGAAGTTATTTCCATTGGCCGTGTTACGAAGGTAACAAAAGGTGGAAGACACTTCCGTTTTTCAGCAGTTGTAGTAGTTGGAGATAGAAAAGGTAAAGTCGGTCTTGGAACTGGCAAGGCTAATGAAGTTCCAGATGCTATAAAGAAAGCTAGTCAGGCTGCAACTAAAAATATCGTTAAAGTGTCTATAGTTGGAGACCATACAATACCACACGAAGCAACTGGTGTGTGTGGAGCAAGTCACGTTATGTTAAAACCAGCAAATAAAGGAACTGGTGTTAAGGCTGGCGGATCAGTGAGATCAGTGCTTGAAATGGCAGGTGTAAAAGATATTTTATCTAAATCACTTGGATCAAGCACAAAGGTAAATATGGCATATGCAACGCTTGAGGCATTAAAGTCACAAAAAACAATAGAAGAAGTAGCACGTTTACGTGGTAAAAAAGTAGAGGAGATAAGATAGTATGAAACTACATGAATTACGTCCTAGTGAAGGTGCATTTAAAACTAGTAAGAGAGTTGGTCGTGGAGTTGCTTCAGGACATGGAAAAACTAGTGGAAAAGGACATAAAGGACAAAATGCAAGAAGCGGTGGAGGAGTAAGACCTGGATTTGAAGGTGGACAGTTACCATTATTCAGACGTTTACCAAAAAGGGGATTTTCTAACGCTATGTTTAAAAAAGAGTATGCAATTATAAATATAAGTGATTTAGAAAAATTTGAAGATGGAGCAGTAGTTACTCCAGAATTGTTAAAAGAAATGGGAATTTTGAAAAATCAACTTTCAGGTATTAAAGTACTAGGAAACGGAGAATTAACTAAAAAATTAACTGTTAAGGCTCAGAAATTTTCGAGTACTGCTATAGAAAAAATTGAGTCTAAAGGTGGAAAAGCTGAGGTGATTTAATATGTTTGCAAGTTTTAAGCAAATATTTACTTCAAAAAATAGAGATTTATTAAAAAGAATTTTATTTACCTTAGCTGCTTTGTTAGTATTTAACATTGGCGCAACAACTATATTAGTGCCAGGAGTAGAAGTTGATGCTAGTAAAATGTCATACCTTGAAATTTTAAGCGCTATGAGTGGTGGAGCGTTTACAAAAGCCTCTGTATTTGCTTTGGGCGTTACACCTTATATAACAGCTCAGATAGTTATTCAATTACTTTGTGCTGACATAGTTCCTTATTTGTCGGAGTTATCAAAACAAGGTGGTGTTGGTAGAAGAAAATTGAACCAAATAACAAGAATTGTGGGAATTGCACTTGCATTCTTGCAGGGATATATGTATTCATTCGCATATATAGGTAATGGAAGTCCTATGGATTACATGGTATATTCATTAATCTTAACAGCTGGAACCGCACTTCTTATGTGGATTGGAGATCAAATAACAATAAAAGGAATTGGTAATGGGATATCGCTCATAATAATGGCAGGAATAATTAGTGTACTTCCTGGAATGTTTGAGAATTTATGGAATGAATTAATTCCAAATGGATTTTTAGGAATTTCAATATTTATCGCTTTTATAATTATATTTGTAGCAATTATAGTAGGTGTTATATATGTTGAATCTGCTGAAAGAAGAATTCCAATACAATATGCTAATAAATCTACTAGTACACTTGGTAAACAAAATTATATACCATTTAAGTTAAATAGTGCAGGAGTTATGCCAGTAATATTTGCATCGGCACTTCTTTCAATTCCACAAATACTATCATCAGTAATAAAGAATGGTGGATTTAAAATTTTTGTAGAAACTTATTTAAATTATACAAAAGGTTTCGGAATATTTATATATATAATATTGATTTTTGCATTTACTTACTTTTATACATTCATGCAGCTAAAGCCAAAAGAAATGTCAGATAATTTAAATAAGAATGGTGGATATATTCCAGGTATTAGACCAGGTAAAGAAACAACACAATATGTAAAGACAGTGTTAAAAAGAATAACAATAGTCGGAGCTACGTTTTTAACAGCACTTGCGATTCTTCCAATAGTGTTTGATAAAATTTCAAATTTAAAAACATCAATAACAATAAGCGGGACAGGATTACTTATTGTTGTTGGAGTTGCACTTGAAACTTACAAACAATTAGAAAGTCAATTAATAAATAGGACTTATACTAAGGGAAGAAGGAGAAGAAGAATATGAGAAGTATTATTTTAATAGCTGCTCCTGCTGCAGGTAAAGGAACTGAGGCTGCACTTTTAAAACAGCAATATAATATACCTCATATATCTACGGGTGATTTACTTAGAAAAGCAAGAAACGATGGTAGCGAAAGAGCCAAGATTATAGGAGAATATCAAGATAAAGGAATGTTTGTCCCATTTGATATAGTTATAGAGCTTTTAAAAGAAAGAATATTACAATCTGATTGTGAAAATGGATATATTTTAGATGGTTTTCCTAGAAATATTGAGCAAGCAGAGGCTTATGATAAAATTTTAGATGAAATAAAAAAAGATATTGGTGTTGTTGTAGTTTTAGACATTGATAAGGAAGTTGCAAAGTCACGTATAAGTGGCAGAAAATCTTGCCCAAAATGTGGTAGAGTCTACAATATAAATAATGAGTTGTTAAAACCTAAAAAAGATGGAATTTGCGATATTTGTGGCATTGAACTAACTCATAGGACAGATGATAATCCAGATACATATGAAGAAAGATATAATTCTTTCATAAAAAATACATCACCATTAATAGATTTTTATAAAAAAAGAGGAATTGTCTATTATGTAGATTCTAATAAAGATGCAAAATTTACTCATGAGCAGGTTGTAAAAATAATAGGAGAATGAAATGATTAATATTAAAACTCCAAGAGAAATAGAATTAATGCGTGTAGCTGGTGAAATAGTAGGAGATACACATAAGTATCTAAAATCATTTTTAAGGCCAGGAATAACAACAGAAAAAATTGATTCACTGGCTCGCGATTATATTATAAAAAGGGGTGCTACTCCATCTTGTTATCAGTATAACGGATACCCTGGAAATATTTGTATTTCAATCAATGAAGAGGTTGTACATGGTATTAGAAGTAAAAGAAAATTATGCGATGGAGATATAGTAACTCTTGATATTTGTGCTTGCTATAAGGGTTATCATGGTGATAGTGCTTGGACGTATCCAGTTGGAACTATATCAGATGAAAAAAAGTATTTGCTTGAGCATACAGAAAAATCATTGTATGAAGGTTTAAAACAGGTTAAAGCTGGGGCTCACGTTGGAGATATAGGAGAAGCAGTACAAAAATATGCTGAATCTAAAGGATTGGGCGTAGTTAAAGAACTAGTTGGACATGGTGTAGGGAACCATTTACATGAGGATCCTGATGTTCCAAACTATGGAAAAAAGAATACTGGACCTATCTTAAAAGAAGGAATGGTTATAGCTGTCGAACCCATGATTAATTTAGGAACTGCTGATGTTTGTCTATTAGATGATGACTGGACGGTAGTAACTCTAGATGACAAGCCATCCGCTCACTTTGAACATACAGTGTTAATTACCAAAGATGGGTATGAAATATTAACGAAGAGGTGAAATAGTGGCAAAAGACGATGTTATCGAAATGGAAGGAAAAGTATTAGAAGTTTTGCCAGGCTACGTATTTAAAGTAGAGCTAGCAAATAAACATGTAATTACGGCACACGTTTCGGGTAAAATGCGAATGAACATGATTCGAATTTTAGCTGGTGACACCGTAATGGTTGAGTTATCAACTTACGATTTAACACGTGGTCGTATAACTTACAGAAAATAGGAGGTAATAAAGATGAAAGTTAAACCATCAGTAAAGCCAATATGTGAAAAATGTAAAGTTATTAAACGTAAGGGAAAAGTAATGGTAATTTGCGAAAACCCTAAACACAAACAAAGACAAGGTTAATAGGAGGTGTTTTATGGCACGTATTAAAGGTGTAGATATACCAAATAATAAGAGAATAGAGATTTCACTTACTTATGTATATGGAATAGGAAGAAGTCTTTCAAACACAATTTTAAAAGACGCAAAAGTCGATATAAATAAAAGAGCTGGAGATCTTACAAATGACGAATTAAATAGAATTCGTGAAGAAGTTAATAAATATACCACTGAAGGAGATTTACGTCGTGAAGTTAATATGAATATAAAAACAAAGATGGAAATAAATTCATATCAAGGAACACGTCATAAAAAAGGTTTACCTGTAAGAGGACAAAGAACTAATAGGAATGCTCGTACTCGTAAGGGTAGAGGTAAAGTAGTTGCTAATAAGAAAAAATAGTTGTGATTAAAGGAGGATAGATTATGGCTTACAAATCAAGAAAAAGAAAAGTTAAGAAGAATATACCAGAAGGTAAAGCTTACATTCATTCAACATTTAACAATACCATCGTAACTTTATGTGATAATGATGGTAATGCAATAAGTTGGGCTTCTGCTGGAACTTTAGGTTTCAAAGGAAGTAAAAAGTCAACTCCATTCGCAGCTGGAATGAGTGCTGAAGCAGCAGGTAAAGCGGCTTACGATATGGGAATGAGAAAAGTTGAAGTATATGTAAAAGGTTTAGGATCAGGTAAAGAAACAGCGATTCGTTCACTTCAAACAGCAGGTTTAGAAATTACATCTATATCTGATGTTACACCTATACCACACAACGGATGTCGTCCACCAAAACGTCCACGTGGATAAGAAGGAGGAATGAATTTATGTTAAATTTTGAAAAACCAACATATAAAATAACTGAATATATTGAAAATAAAAATTTTGGTAAATTTGAATTAGAACCATTAGAAAGAGGATTTGGAACAACTTTAGGGAATGCGCTTAGACGAATTATGTTGTCAAGCATGCCAGGAAGTGCTATAGTTGCAGTTAAAATAGATGGTGTTATGCATGAATTTCAAACTATAGAAGGTGTTGTAGAAGATGCTACAACAATAGTATTAAATCTTAAAAATATAGTAGTAAAAAATAATACTGACGGGGAAGTTACTTTAAAACTTTTTTCCGATAAACAAGGAGTAGTAACTGCAGGTGATATAGAAGAAAATCCTGATGTAGAAATTATAAACAAAGATCAAGTAATAGCTAATGTAGCTGAAGGTGGAAAACTTGATATGGAATTTATAGTTGCTAATGGAAGAGGATATGTACCATCAAATGAAAATAAAAAATATATTGAGAATCAAAAAATTGGATTCATTCCGATAGATGCATTATATTCCCCAATTGATAGAATTAGTTATGAAGTTGAAAATGCGCGCGTTGGACAGGATGCTAGCTATGATAAACTAATTATGGAAGTATACACAAATGGTTCAATGAGACCAGAAGAAGCTATGGCTCTTGCAGCTAAAATTATGATCGAACATTTAAATATTATTACTAATTTAAGTGAAATAGCGGATGTTACAGGTATAATGAATGCAAAACAGGAAGATAGTAAACTAAAAAAATTAGAAACATCAATTGATGATTTGGATTTTTCTGTTAGAGCTTATAACTGTTTAAAAAGAGCCGGTGTTAATACCCTAGGGGATTTAACTGCAAAATCAGAAGTTGAAATGATGAAAATACGTAATTTAGGCAAAAAATCTTTAAAAGAGGTAATTGATAAGATTAAGGATATGGGACTTAGATTCCGAGAAGATGACTAATAGTTAGGAGGAATATTGTGGCTTATAGAAAATTAGGACGTACTAATAAACATAGAAAAAGTATGCTTGCTAATTTAACTAAAGATGTTATTATGAAAGGAAAAATTGAAACAACAGAAACACGAGCTAAAGAGGTTCGTAAATTTGTTGATAAAATGATTTCTTATGGTAAAGATGGATCTTTAGTAGCAAGAAGAAAAGCATTAGCATTTATGCATAATGATACGGAAGCTGTGAAAAAAATTTTTGATGAACTTGCCCCTCGTTATGCAAAACGTAATGGAGGTTATACACAAATTTTAAAGTTAACTGAACGTCGTGGTGATGATGCTTTAATGGTAATTTTACAATTAATAGAGGAAGATGCTAACTAGTAGCATCTTTTTGTTTACTGATAATCTAACTTGTATGGAAATTATTGTAAATAAAAGTCAATTGTGGTATTATTTAGTTGTATAATTCTGGCTCTAAATATAGGAGGTTACTGGATGATTAATGTTATAATTTGTGATGATAATGAAAAAGATAGAAATAAAATAAAAAATATTGTTAAAAATTTTATGGAAAAAAATAAAAAAGAACATACTATTTATACTTTTGATGATTATAAAAATGGATTTTATAATAAAGTTGAAACTAAATTACCAGCTAAAATCTATTTACTAGACATTGAGACACCGACAAAATCCGGAATAGATGTAGCAAGAGAAATAAGAAAAAAGGATATAAACAGTGTAATAATATTTTTAACAGCACACGAAGAATTAGGAAATATCGTATTGAAAAATGATTTACTATTTTTATCTTTTATAAACAAGTTTGATGATTGTGAGAATAGATTAAATAATTCATTAGAAAAAGCATTAGATATACTAAATAAAAAGAATACAATAAGATTTACTGATAGAAATATAATGTATACAATAAATATAAATGATATATTATATATAACAAAAGAAAGTTTTGAAAGAAAAACTATAATTAAGACAGATTATGCTGAATTTAAAGTAAACAAATCTTTAGCTGATATAGTAAAAATGTTGGATGATAGATTCATTCAAACACATAGAGCATGTTACATAAATTATAATAGAAAAGTTAAAATAGATAAAATGAACAGAATAATAACATTTGATAACGGAGAAACAATCGATTTGCTTTCAGATAAATATAGAAAGGAGCTTAACTAATATGAGTATTTCTAAAATATTTATTACTATTGTATATGCTTTGATATTAATGTCATCGACATTGTATGCTTGGCATTTATTATTAAATAAAACAGTAAATTTTAAAGATTCCAAATTATACGTGACATTAATTGGTCTGATGTTTACATCAATAATAAATTATATAGTTATAAATAGATTCGTCAAAATTACAATAATGACCTTAATTTTAATTATATTTTTCAAATATTTATTTAAAGAAAAATGGAATAAAACTATTATCACACCGATATATACACAAATAATAATATTTTTTGATGAGTTCATATATACATTAATATTGTTATTAATATTTGGAAATCAGACTGAACAAACTATAAAATCAACATTGGGAATATTCGTTACTAATGTTACCATAGCAATTTTATTGTATATATCAGTAAGATTTAAATTTGTTAAAAAATTATACAAAACTTTGTTGAAGATTACAGACAAGATAAATTCTGTTCAACTCAGTTTATTTTGCATAGTTGGTGTTTTAATTTTAAATATTTTATTGTCTTCTTCATATAATACCGTAAAAGTTGAATATATACTTATTTTTAATGTTTCTGTTACATTATTGGTTTTAGCTATAATTTTTTACTCATTTAAAACTCAAAATAAATATAACAAAGTATCAAATAAATATAACGTGGCTATTAAAAGTTTAAATGATTATGAAAATATGATGACAAAGTATAGAGTTGCAAATCATGAGAATAAAAATCTTTTATTGACTGTTAGAGCTATGATAATAAATAAAGATAAGGATATACCAAAATATATTGATTCAATAATAGAGGAAAAATATTTGGATGATGAAAAATTATTATTTGAGGTTAATTCTATACCTTCAGGAGGTCTTAGGGCTACAATATATTCTGAAATATTAAAAATAAAAGAAAATGAGATTAGTTATTTTTTAAACATAGATAGGAATATTAGAACAGTTGACTTAATCGAATTAGATACTGATACTATAATAGATATTTGTAAAATTATAGGTGTATTTATAGACAATGCTATTGATGAAGTAAAAAATTTAAAACAAAAAAATATAAATATTGAATTATATTTGGATAATGATTCATTATGCATAAAAGTTTCCAACAACTATAAAGGTTCAATTGACATTTCAAAAATAGATAATGAAGGTTATACTACAAAAGGAAAAGGCCATGGTTATGGTTTAGCTTTAGTTAAAAATATAGTAAAGAGTAATGTGATATTTGATCAAAAAACGGAAATAAGTAAAAATATTTTTAGTCAAAATTTAATAATAAAATATAAAAAATCATGACAATAAAAAAGCGACAAAAAAACTGTTAGAAATTCTAACGGTTTTAATTTATTATTTTATTAAAGATTCAGGACATTCTTCTTCATCCCAATACATAAGTAAGCATGCTTGACTTCCTGTATTAGCAGAACCTAATCCTAACAATGCTAGTAAATTAGCAAAAAACATAATACTTCCTCCTTTCAATTCTTTTATATTTAAACCTTTATAAGGTTTAAACCAAATTAATTAGCATATTCTGGATGTTCTTTTAAAAATGTTATATAATTGTTATAAGGCAATTTAAATATTTTATATACAGAAGGTGATATTACAAAATTTTGAATTATAATAGAAAATATAATACAATTTGTCATAAAATTGTTATCAATTATTATAACTATAAAACTATATATAATTACTGAAATTGTAGAAATAAATTTATATATATTTCTTCTTTTTCTACTTACAATAGGTCTTTTTTTTGTATCAGCCGGACTATTTTTAAACATAAAACAAATTCCTAATATACATATTATTACTTTAAAAAATATAGGGATGTATATAATTTTGCATATATAAGGAATGCCTATAAATGAAATTGTAGAAAATAATAAGCATATCCAACTCTTTGTTGCATGTAGTCCAAACGACGAAGCTCTAAGAATATTATATATTATAGTGAATATAACCATTTCTTTTAATATGTTCAACACATATGCTAAGGAAAAAATTATAATCATCTTTGAAATCATAAGATAAATCCCAACAAGACCATATTCAATTTCTTTTAATTTTACTTCATCATAATCTGTATATTTTTTTATATAATTCATACATTTTGAAATGATAAATTTTTTCATACATACCAACCTTACTTCAACAAGACAATTATAATATTAAAAATTTAATATTTAAACTACTAATGCTTTAAAAAGAAAAATAAATGTTTTATAATTTAAAATGTGTTCTGCTAGTTTGCCCAACATCACGTTTTAAACGTTAAATTTGACACTTTATGCATTTGTACTTTTAGAATAATATTAAGTATGATAAGATTAGAATGTTTTTTTACAGATACGGTATGTCCATTTATTGCGAAAATTGTCGAATATTATTGGACGATATTTGAAAAAAATATTAAACTTTATGTTATACTGAAATAGTAAACAAGAACTAGAAGGGAGATGTGTTTGTGATTACAGGCAAGGTAAAGTGGTTCAATAACGAAAAAGGATTTGGCTTTATTGAATATAATGATCAAGAAGATATATTTGTTCATTATTCTGCCATACTTTCTGAAGGGTATAAAACCTTAGTAGAAGGTCAATATGTTAAATTTGATTTGGTTAGAACTGACAAAGGATTACAGGCAAAAAATGTGATAGAAATAAAAACTGCATTAGTATAGTAGTTTTTTTTATTATATTTTCACACAAAAAAAATATAGATATGATATAATTAAAATAGAAAGGAAGGATAATATGAAATTTATCATTCATGGAAAGAAAATGGAAGTAACTAATTCCATAAGAAATTATATAGAAGAAAAAATTGGAAGGTTAGAAAAATATTTTGAAAACAGTGATGATGTTATTGTTACTGTATTGGTTAAATTAAGAGGTAATGAACAAGTGGTAGAAGTTACAATTAATACTGGTAGAATATTGTTACGAGGTGAGGAATCAAATAAGGATTTATATGCTGCTATTGATAAAGTGTCTGATATTATAGAAAGACAAATAAGAAAAAATAAAACAAGAATGAGTAAAAAGGTGGATAAAGATCTAATTAGAAGTTTTATTTTAGATTTTGAAGAAAAAGAAGAAAATGATAAAACAATTGTTAAAAGAAAAATTATAGAAAGTAAGCCAATGAATGAAGAAGAAGCAATTCTACAAATGGAATTGATAGATCATGATTTCTTTGTGTTTAAAAATGTGGAAACTAATGAAGTCAATGTATTATATAAAAGAAAAGATGGAAATTATGGAATATTAGAATTAAGATAGGTTTAATAACCTATTTTTTAAATTTATACTATTATTTTATGTTGATTTTTGGTAAAATATATATATGCAAAGGAGACTAAAGTATGAAGTTATTTAAAAGTATATTTAATCATGAATATAAGGAGTTAGAAAAATTTAAAAAGATTGCTGATGATGTAGTAGCACTAGATAAAAAATACTCTGAGTTAACAGATGATGAGTTAAAAAACAAGACAAAAGAATTTAAAAAAAGGCTTTCAAATGGAGAATCTCTAGAAGATATAAAAGTAGATGCTTTTGCAACTGCAAGAGAAGCAGCCTATCGTGTTATAGGAGAAAAACCATATTATGTACAGATAATTGGAGGTTTAGCTATTCATTATGGAAATATAGCTGAAATGAAAACAGGTGAAGGTAAAACATTAACTTCTACAATGCCTGCATATTTAAATGCTCTAACAGAAAATGGAGTACATATAATTACTGTAAATGAATATTTAGCTGAACGTGATGCCAATTGGATGGGAGAAATATACAGATTTTTAGGACTTACTGTTGGTGTTAATAGAAGAGAATTAACCCCAAAAGAAAAAAGAGATGCATATAATTGCGATATATTGTATTCAACAAATAATGAAATAGGATTTGATTATCTACGTGATAACATGGTAGTAAAGGCTAGTGATAGGGTAGCAAGAAAATATAACTTTGCTATAATAGATGAAGTTGATTCTGTATTAATAGATGAGGCAAGAACTCCTTTAATTATATCAGGTGGGATTATGAAATCTTCAAATTTATATATTAAAACTGATAAATTTGTTAAAACTTTGAAGGAAAACGAAGGTTATATATATGATGAAAAGACAAAATCTGTATCGTTAGATCAGATTGGAATTTCTAAAGCTGAGAAAGCATTTGGTGTTGATAATCTATATGATATAAATCATACTAACTTAGTGCATTTTATAAATCAAGCATTAAAAGCCAACTATGCTATGAAAATTGATGTTGATTATGTTATTAATGATGATAAAATTGTTATAGTAGACCCATTCACTGGACGACTTATGCAAGGACGTGCCTATTCAGACGGGTTACATCAGGCAATAGAAGCTAAGGAAGGGGTTACAATAAATGAAGAGACAAAAACGCTTGCAACAATAACTTTTCAAAATTTATTTAGGATGTATAAAAAATTATCTGGTATGACAGGAACAGCAAAAACAGAAGAGGAAGAATTTAGGGACATATATAATATGTATGTTATACAAATTCCAACAAATAAACCTGTTATACGTAAAGATTATGGTGATTTGTTATTTGCGACTAAAGAGGGAAAATATAAGGCTATAGTAAATGAAATAAAGGAAAGGCATAAAAGTGGACAACCCGTTTTAGTTGGAACTGTTGCAGTAGAAACCAGTGAATTAATAAGTGAAAGATTAAAAAAAATGAAAATTCCACATGAAGTTTTAAATGCTAAAAACCATGCAAGGGAAGCTGAAATTATAGCGAAAGCAGGGGATAAAGGATCAGTTACGATTGCTACTAATATGGCAGGACGTGGAACTGATATTAAGCTAACAGATGAGGTAAAAGCTCTTGGTGGATTATTTGTAATAGGAACAGAAAGACATGAATCTAGACGAATAGATAATCAATTAAGAGGACGCTCAGGTCGACAAGGAGATCCAGGAGAAAGTCAATTTTGTGTATCATTTGAAGATGATTTGATGGTAAGATTTGGTACAGATAGGGCAAAATTAATGCTTCAAAGGGTAGGTTTTAGTGAAGATGTGTCGATTAGAAACAAAATGTTATCAAATTCAATCGAATCTGCACAAAAAAGAGTTGAAGGAAACAATTTTGATATGAGAAAGACTCTACTTGAATATGATGATGTTATAAATGAGCAAAGAAATATTATATACGAAAAAAGAAATCAAATACTTGATATGGAATCAATACACGAATCAACTTTAGAAAATTTTAAAAATTATATAAGTGATGTAGTTTATTCCCATCTAGAGGAAAATGAAAATTTAAATAGAAATGATAAATCCGAGATATTAGAATCAATTAATGATCTGCTAAAACACAAAGTTACATTCGATGAAATAGAATATAAAAATTCGGAAGAAATATTGAATTATATGTATGATAAATTAGTTTTAGAATATGAAGATAAAGTAAAACAAATACCAGAAGAGGTAACAAATGAATTTGAAAAAGCAGTAACTCTTAGGGTAATTGATACTTATTGGATGGAACATATTAATACAATGTCACATTTAAGAGAAGGAATACATCTTAGAAGCTATGCACAGAATAATCCCTTAAGAGAATATAAAACCGAAGGATATACTTTGTTTGATGAATTGTTATCAAGGATAGATGCTCAAACTACGACATATTTGCTTAAAGCAGAAGTAAGACAAAATAGTGAACGCAAAAAAATTGCAGAAGGTGTTACAAATGAAAATAAGGAAAAAATAAAAAAATCATCTCCGAAAAAAGTAAAAAAAATCGGTAGAAACGAACCTTGTCCATGTGGAAGTGGTAAAAAGTATAAAAATTGTTGTGGAAAGTAGGGTTGAATCCCTTATAAATAAAGGGTTTTAGATCTAATACAAAATATGAAAATTACTAAATAATATGAAAAGTAATGAATTTTGTTTGCAAATTGTTTGCAAAAATTACTATGTTTACATAAATATTAAAAATTTCGTTAGAAATTCAGGGGGTTTTAAGATGCAAAATTATGTAATGTATGATGATACCAAAAACAACTTATATAAAATATTTCAAAGCTTATGCTTAGATTTAAATGGTAAGAAAATTGAAACTATTGATAAAGTTTATCAAGGTAGAAATAGTTTTTCTTTAAGAGAAGAAAATAATACAATTACGTTATCAATTGCTAAAGATATTTATGAGGTAAAGGATGCAACGGATTTTATTGATATAAATATAGGGGATGAAGTGACTTGTGAAAGTTATCAAACAATCGCTCAATTTTATAATCAGTTATTAAATCCTAATATAGAAAAAGCAAAAACAGAAGATATAAATCAATTAGTATTGTCGTGTATAAAATAATTATTTTATAATTTTGATTTATATGGGAATGCAAACATTGTTTGCAAAATGTTTGCAGATGAGAAAATATTTATAGTAACAATAATACTATAAATACCATAAATAAGGACAATATGAGATTACACTGAGCTTGTGATTTGGGTAAGAAGTATAACACTTGCTGTGAAAAATAAGAATAAAATCCTTATAAATAAAGGACTTGAGAACTAGTAAAAAATATGAAAAGTAATGAAATTAGTTTGCAAACATTGCGTAATGTTTACATAAAATTGGAGGTGATATATTGAATGATTTAGGAACAAAAACCTTATTTACTGATAGGCTAATCTTGAGAAAATTTAAAATAGAAGATGCCGATGGTATGTATAAGAATTGGGCAACAGATTCTGAATGTTGTAAATTTTTAAGTTGGGATGTCCATCAAAGTATTGAAGAAACTAAATCAGTAATTCAATCGTGGATAAAAGAGTATGATAATGGAAGTTATAATTGGATTGTAGAACTTAAAGATACCCATGAAGTAATAGGAAGCATTTCTGCAATTACAATTAGCAAAAAGCATAATACAGCCGAATTGGGATATTGCTACGGTTCTAAATTTTGGGGTAAGGGATATGCAACAGAAGCACTAAGAGCAGTAATTAAATATCTATTAAATGAGTGCAATTTATATTTAATAGAAGCAAGGCATATAAGCGGTAATCCTGCTAGTGGAAAAGTAATGGCTAAAGCAGGAATGCATAAAGATGCTGTTTTAAAAAATAGAAGGATTAATAAATATACTAAAGAGAGAAATGATTCAATTATATATTCAATTACAAAAGAAGATTTATAGAATAAATTTGTGAATATAATAAACAGGTGCAAACAATGTTTGCAGAATGTTTGCAGATGAAAAAGTATTTATAGTAACAATAATAACACAAATACTATAAATACCAATGTTCCCAGTCTTGAAACTATTAGAAATAACAATAATATGATAAATACCATAAATACTATAAATACTGGAGTATGTTCAACATGTGGAAGTGGTAAAAAGTATAAAAATTGTTGTGGAAAGTAGTAGGTTTTATAAGGGTTTGCGAGTGATTTAAAATACAAAAAAGATAAAAAACACTATAAAAATTGAAAAATTTCCTCATTTATTCCTCATTTTTTTGAAAATGAGGAAAATAAAACAATAGAAGGTGACATAAATGATAGATTTTTATATTCATCAAATTGGAAGCATAAATAATGAAAAAACTTATGAAAGACTTAATAAAATTTTGCAATCAAAAGTAATAGCATCAAGAGATTATCTTGAAAAAAAAGGCATAAATTTTAGTTATGATGATGCATCATTTAAACTTGATATACCGCAAGGTAAAGAATGGATGTATTATGATGAAGATATTCATAAAGATAGGGTTTCTCTATCAGATCCACAAAATCGGTTTATAAAGAAAGCTATTGAGCTAAAAGATCATCAAACATTTACATGCTTTGATTACGATTATATTGGTTTAGCTGTATCAAAAGATGTACCTATAATTTCAAAAGAAGAAACTAAAGGTTTAGCACTTGGAGAAGTACAAGTAAAAGATAAAATTGATAGTGAGTTTATAGTTGCCTTGATTTTGCCTATTTCTAAAGAACAATTAGTTGATGAAAAACTTAATATGTTTGTGGATACAATTTCTGAAATTTGTATGAAAAAAGGATTACCTTTGAATATTTATAATTATGAAGGAGAATTATTAAAAGAAAGAGTTAAAGGATTATCAAAATAATATTTATTTTTGATAAGGTAATGTGTTCACTAATATTAATAAGATTTAAAAAATATTAAAGGGGGATTAAAATGAAAACAGATATAGTAACAACCGAAATTATTGTAAAAGAAAATAAAATTGGAATAATGCGAATTGGGAGTATTAATTATATTTCTCTAACCGATTTAGCAAAATATGTAAATTCCAAAGATCCATCTGGAGTAATAAGAAACTGGATGTCTAATAAGAATTCTTTTGATTATTATAGTTTATGGGAAGAA
>CANQPA010000001.1 GCA_947625635.1 uncultured Bacilli bacterium | reverse complement strand
CAATCATAATAAAAAGAAGTGTAATATTCAACTACATTTCTGTAATTAATTATTACACTTTTATAGTACCAAAAAGAGTTCAAAATACTCTTTTATTTTTTATTATATTTATTAGTTACCAATTCATCATATGAAATATATTCATCAAGTTCATTTGAATTCATCATTATATCCTGAACTCTTTTAAAGCCCTCTTCTGAAATATAAGTTGTAGTATACCAAGAATCATTTTCTCTATATCTTTTGATGACCTCTTTTAGGTCATTTAAAGAAGTATCAGGAAAATAATCTTGTATTACTTTAGCAATTTCTTCATCTGTATGATTAAAGGTATAATCAAGACCTTTTTGTATTGCTTTAGTGAATCCTTCTACAACTTTAGTATTTTTATCTAAGTAACTTTTTTTAGACATAAATGTTGTATATGGAACTTCACCACCAATTTCCCCTAGTGAAGCAACAACGTATCCATTACCTTCTTTTTCAAGTTGCAATCCAGTAGGTTCAAATGCAGTCACATAATCACCAGTTCCACCTATAAACGCACCGGTCATAGATGCAAAGGCTATAGATGTATCAAAATTTAAATCATTTAAAGATATTCCATTTTGATTTAAAGTATAAGCAAGAGTCATAGCGGGCATACCACCTTGTCTACCAGCAATAATATGACTTCCTTTTAAATCATTTAAATTAAATTCTTTATCTTCACGACCAATTATAAAACTTCCGTCTCTTTTTGTAAGTCCTGCAAAATTTATAAGATAATCAGTTGCTCCTTCTTTATATATGTAAATAGATTGTTCGCTTCCACAAAATCCAATTTCCGCATCACCACTAATAACTGCAGCAGCAACAGCGTCAGCTCCACTGGTAAGTACTATATCAACATCAAGTCCTTCCTCTTCAAAGAATCCAAGACTATCTGCTGCATACATTGGTGCATAGAAAATACTATGTGCAACTTCTGCTACGGTTATATTCTTAAAATTATTATTGTTTTTATCATCCTTTTCATAAAATATACCAATAGCTACTAGAACTAAAATAAGCAAAGCAACTATAGTAATAATCATCTTTTTCAAAAATATTCTCCTCTCTAATTCATGAGTATTATATTCATCAAAATAAAATTAGTTAACGATTTTAATAACTCTACTAAAAGTAAGTTGAAATTTTTTTTATGTGATATATAACTAATTTAAAAGTAGATTAATCTTTTGAAAATGTATGAATTATACATTAAATGTCATAGTTAAAAATTCAACCGTGTCAATTATAATATTTATTTATGTAATTTTGATTTTGAGTTCAATAACAGTCATATTTATTAGTAAAGTAGTGAATATTAAATCAATAAATACCATATTAAATAAATAACTTGACAAATTTCATGAAGTTTTAAAATTATAAAAAAACTATTGAAAGGCAAACTCCTGTTTGATATAATTATTAGTAGCATGGGTGGTAAAAATGAATATAGATAATTTAAATGAAAAGCAAAAAGAAGCAGTAGTTAATATAGATGGACCAATGCTTATACTAGCAGGTGCCGGAAGTGGTAAGACGAAGGTCTTAACAACTAAAATTGCCTATTTAATAGAACAGGGCGTAGATCCTACTAATATCCTTGCAATAACCTTTACAAATAAAGCTGCAAATGAAATGAAAAGTAGAGTAGAAATGATGATAGGATTAGATACTAAAAGAATACAAATATCAACATTTCACTCATTTGGACTATCCATAATTAAAAAACATTATAATATTCTTGGATATAAATCAAACTTTACGATAATAGATTCGGATGATACTTTATCATTAGTAAGGCGTATATTAAAAGATATGAATTTAGATCCTAAATTTTATAATCCAAAAACTATTAGAAATAAGATTAGTAGTGCGAAAAATGAACTTATAGTTCCAGAAAAGCTAGAAAATTTTATAAATAATGAAATTGATGAAGTAGTAGTTAATGTATATAAAGAATATCAGAAAAAATTAAAAGCAAATAATAGTTTAGATTTTGATGATTTACTCATGATGCCTATAATATTATTTAATGAAAATAAAGAAATATTAAAATATTATCAAGAAAGATTTAAATATATTTTAGTAGATGAATATCAAGATACAAATGAGGTACAGTATATGCTTACTAAAATGCTTTCAGCAAAACATAAAAATATTTGTGTAGTAGGTGATCCTGATCAAAGTATATATGGTTTCAGAGGTTCTAATTATAGGAATATTTTAAATTTTGAAAAAGATTATAAAAATACTAAGGTAATTCTTTTAGAACAGAATTATCGTTCTACTAAAAATATACTTTTTGCAGCCAATGATGTAATTAAAAATAATAAAAATAGAAAAGAAAAAAAACTTTGGACTGATAATAATATAGGAGATAAGATTAAATATAAAAGATGTGATGATGAAATAGAAGAAGCTTATTATGTAGTTTCGAAGATTAAAAGTTTAAGAGAAAATAATATTCCTTTAGATGAGATAGCTGTACTTTATAGAACTAATGCACAATCAAGAAACATAGAAGAGGCGCTTTTAAAGGAAAATATCCCATATAAAGTAGTAGGTAGTTTTTATTTTTATAATAGAAAAGAAATTAAAGATTTGATTAGTTATTTAAAATTAATATATAATTCAAATGACGATATGAGTTTAAATAGGATTATTAATGTACCTAAAAGGGGCATAGGACTTAAAACATTAGAAAATTTGACTACCAAGGCTAATATCTTAAATGAAAGTATATTTAATACAATAGAAAGTGGTAAAGAATTAGAATTTAAAAAATTGATATTAGAACTTCAGGAAAAAAGTGAGGATTTATCTTTAACAGAACTAGTGGATTTAATATTAGACAAAACGGGTATGAAAAAAGAATTAGAACTTGAAGATACAATTGAATCTCAAAGTAGATTAGAAAATTTAGAGGAATTTAAATCTATTACAAGAAATTTTGAAAATACTTATGGTATTATATCTTTAAGTGATTTTCTAGATGAAATAAGTTTAGTGTCAGATGTTGAGGAACATAAGAATCAAACTGATGTAGTAACACTTATGACTATACATTCTGCTAAAGGACTTGAATTTGATTATGTGTTTATAGTAGGGCTTGAAGATGGAATATTTCCACATTCTATGGCTTTATATAATCCAAATGAGATAGAAGAGGAAAGACGACTTTGCTATGTAGCTATAACTAGAGCTAAGAGAAATTTAAGTTTAATAAATACTAAAAAAAGGCTTTTATATGGCAAAGATAATTACAACCCTCCAAGTAGATTTATAGGTGAAATAGATGATGAATATTTGGATAAAGAAGAAATAAAAAATCAAAATAAAAAAGATTATAAAGAAAATTCAAGAAAAGCCTCTAAAAATATTATAAATATAGATGAAGAATATCGCTTAGGAGAGAAGGTAAAACATGATGAATTTGGTGAAGGTGTTATAATAACAATAGATAAATCAATATTAACTATAGCTTTTTCTCATCCATATGGAATAAAAAAAATTATAAAAGGACATAAAAGTATAAAAAAGTTAATTAACAATTAATCGACAAATAAACTTTATAATGATATTTTTAATTATTAAATTTTTGACATGATATTGCAAAAATTTGTTATTTATAGTATATTTATTATACTAGGTGTGGTGGTGTAAGATGAATTTAATAAGTGATAAAAATTCTCAAGAATTGATTGAAAAAAAAAGAAAATTACAAGCAAAATTAAATGATTTATTAAATACAAATTATACTAAGGATGATATAAATGAAATTACGTCTGAAATCAGGCATATAGATGATCAACTTGTAAAGATGGTGGGGAAAAAAGAACAAGAAAGATTAGACGTATTAAAGAGAAAAAAAGAGGGAAAAGAAGAAATAAATATTAAAAAATTTAATGAACTTAATAAAAAAAGAGCAAGAATATGCAAAATGAATGTAGCTACTAAAAGATTCTTAAATATTATTGACAATATTAATAGTTTTAAATATGAACAATATTATAGTAAAGGACCAATTAAGGTAAAAAATTAGTATGGAAGTAGAAAAAGAAGCTTTTGTCGGACTTATTGAATATTATAAAATTTTACCTCTTAAAAACAAAAGAATAGAAATAATAAATGATATTGAACAACTAATATCTAACTATTCTAAAATATGTTCTAAGTTAGGAATGGTACCGAATATACTTCTTAACAAGGAAATGCTTAATATAAATAGAGAAGATTTAACGGAAGAAGAATTTCTTCATGCAGTTTATGCCTATTTAAATGCACTTCAAGACATAAGTGGACAGTTTATAGATAAAATAGGTGATATGATTGAAAATAAAAATTAAAAACGTATTTAAAATATTACGTTTTTTTGATATACTGTTTATGGTGATATAAATGGAATTAATAATAGGTTCACATGTTTCATTTACGAAAGATGAACAATTGTTAGGAAGCGTAAAAGAAACCTTACTATATGGTGCAAATACATTTATGTTTTATACAGGGGCTCCTCAAAATACTCAACGAGTTGCAATTGATAACAATTTAACTAGTAAAGCAATAAAACTAATGGAAGAAAATCATATAAATATAAAAAACGTTGTAGTACATGCTCCATACATAATAAATTTGGCAAATTCATCTAATTTTGATTTTAATGTAAAATTTTTAAAAGAAGAAATTAATAGAGTAGAATCACTTGGAGTAAACAAATTGGTTTTACATCCTGGAAGTCATGTTGGTCTGGGAATAGATGTTGGAATACAAAATATAATAGATTCTATAAATTTAGTAATATCTGATAATACAAATGTTGTAATATGTTTAGAGACCATGGCAGGTAAAGGAACAGAACTAGGTAGAAATTTTGACGAAATAAAAAAAATAATAGATGGGGTAAAATTAAAAGATAAAATAGGCGTATGTATGGATACTTGCCATTTAAATGATGCCGGTTATGATTTAAACAATTTTGATAACATATTAGAAGAGTTTGATAAAAAAATTGGGTTAAAATATTTAAAAGTTATACATATAAATGATTCTAAAAATGTATTAGGATCACATAAGGATAGACACGAAAACATAGGAATAGGGAAAATAGGCTTTGATGTACTGTTAAAAATTATTTATAATGATAAACTAAAAGAAATTCCTAAAATATTAGAAACTCCTTATGTAGATAAAAAAGCACCATATAAGTATGAAATACAAATGATAAGAAATAAAATATTTAATACTAATTTATTGGAAGATATTTTAAAATAAATAACCTTTGTATCTTTTTTTATAATATGTAAATAAATTGTTAATCTTAATAAACTCTTGTTCATTAATTTTACTTTTTAAAGTTTCAAGATATTTCGTTTCGTCTTTTAAAATATCTTGCCAATTATTTTTTATTAAATTTAGTAAGTAATCTAATTCTTGGTCATTTAAATGAATATCATTTTTTATTGCAAATTCATTTAACTGATTTTTAGATAGTTGTTCGATATAATTTTGAATTAATCCTTTCATATATTCACCAATATAATATATGAGTAAATAATATAATAATGAATAAAATAATAGTAGGTGATTTTAATGTTTAATAATATATACTTTTTTCAATTAATAAAAATAACATATGAAGAAAAAAATAAATAAATATAAATATCATAAAAAAAGAATAAATATAGAAGGAATAATTGAAAAAAGATATAAAATTTTGGTAATAATTATAATATCAATAATGATTTTAATAATTATAAGATTATTTTATCTTCAAATAATAGAAAATAAATATTATAATCAACAATTAGAAACACTAACTGTCAATATTATTGAAGGAGACTCAGCCCCTAGGGGTAGAATCTATGATAGAAATGGTAATATTTTAGTTGATAATATTTCTACAAAAACAATTTATTATAAAAAAAGTAATAATGTTAAAGCTGAAGATGAAATAAAAATGGCCTACACAGTGGGAAGTTATATAGATGTTAATTATGATGGATTAAATGAAAATATGCTTAGAAAATTTTGGATTTTAAATAATTCTGAAGAAGCTAATGATTTAATAACTGATGATGAATGGAAACAGCTAAAAAATAGAAAAATAGATAATGATGAAATAGAAAATATGAAAATGGAAAGGGTTCCTATAGAACAATTAAATCAATATACCCAGGAAGATAAAGAAGCTTGTTATATATATAATTTAATGAATAAGGGGTATTATTACACAGAAAAAAATATAAAAAATGAAAATGTAACAGATGAAGAATATGCAAAAATCGCAGAAAATATAGATAAAATTCCTGGATTTAATGTTAAATTGGATTGGGAAAGATATTATCCATATGGAAGTGTTTTCAAAACCATATTAGGAAATGTTTCATCTAGTACAAGCGGAATTCCTTATAATCTTAAAGATTATTATTTAAATGAGGGATATAGTTTAACCGATAGAGTTGGAACAAGTTATATAGAATATCAGTATGAAAAGTATTTACGTGGAGTTAAAGCAACTTATGAGATTAACAAAGATGGGAGTTATACAGAAATTTCTAAAGGATCTAGAGGCAATGATATAGTACTTACTATAGATATAAATCTTCAAAAGGCAGTAGAAGAAATATTAGAAGAGGAATTGATAATAGCCAAAAATGAAAGATATACTGACTACTTTGATAAATCATATGTTATTATAAATGATCCAAGAACAGGTGAAATACTAGCAATGGCAGGAAAACAGATAATAAAAAATGAAGATGGAGTATATACTATCCTTGATTATACTCCAGGTGTGATAACTTCTTCTGTTACTCCGGGTTCTATCGTTAAAGGGGCATCGCAAATCGTTGGATATAATACTGGTGCATTAAAAATAGGTGAAGTTAGAAATGATGCTTGTATAAAAATAGCCGCAACTCCTTTGAAATGCTCTTTTAGAGAGTATGGTAATATAAATGATATAGAAGCATTAAAATATTCGTCAAATACTTATCAATTTTTAACAGCAATAAATGTTGGTAAAGGTAATTATGTATATAATTCTCCACTATCTATAGATGAAACTGCTTTTGATGTTTACAGAAATAAATTTGCAGAATTTGGACTTGGCGTAGTTACAGGAATTGATTTACCAAATGAATCTTTAGGTTATAAAGGTAGTAGCAGATTATCTGGTTTATTATTAGATTTTTCTATTGGTCAATATGATACTTATACGCCAATACAAATAGCTCAGTATATGTCAACCATTGCTAATGATGGGCAAAGAATGCAACCATATCTACTGAAAGCGGTTTTTGATTCTAATAGTGAGCCATTATCAAAAATAATTTATGAAACAAAACCTAATTATTTGAATAAGGTAGATACTGAAAGTGTTTATTTGGATAGAGTAAAAGAAGGTTTCATTCAGGTATTAGCTCCAGGTGGTACTGGTTCAGGTTATATAGATTATAGTCGCAAGGCTGCTGGAAAAACAGGAACAGCGCAAAGTTTTCTAGATACAGATGGCAATGGAGTAATTGATACTGCTACAACAACCGCAACTTTTTCAGCATATCTACCATACGATAATCCAGAGGTTGTTTTTACTGTTATTTCACCAGATGTATCTCCTGAAGAGGTTTTGTACAATGATATGAGTCATGTAAATATGAGAATAAGTCAAAAAGTTAGCCAAAAATACTTTGAAATTTATGGATAATTTGCTATAATATATTGGAAATGTCAAAAAAGGAGGAGATACTATGGCAAAAAAGGGAGAGGCAAGAGCTAAAATCACTTTAAAATGTACTGAATGTGATAATGAGAATTTTCGTACCGAAAAGAATAAAAGAAATACAACGGATAGATTAGAATTAAATAAATTTTGTCCAAATTGTAAGAAAACGACCCTTCACAAAGAAGTAAAATAAAAAATAATAGAATAATAGATAGAAGGAGGTAGTTATGTTTAATGTAAATGATATAAAAAATGGAATGACGATCCTTTTTGAAGACAACATTTATACAGTTTTGGAATTTTCCCATGTAAAACCTGGAAAAGGTGCAGCCTTTGTTCAAGTAAAATTAAAAAATTTACGTACTGGTTCAATAGTTGAAAAAAGATTTAATTCAGGAGTTAAACTAGAAAAAGCAATAGTTGAAAAAGTAGGAATGCAATTTTTATATGCTAATGGGGATTCATATAATTTTATGAATATGGAAACATATGAACAAATAGATTTAACTAAAGAACAATTAGGTGATAGTGTAAATTATTTAAAAGAGGGATTAGATGTTTTAATTTCATTTTATGAAGGAGAATTATTAGGTATAATTTTACCAGCTCAAGTTGATTTGAAAGTTATTAAAACTGAACCAGCAGTAAAAGGCAATACAACTAATAATGCTACCAAAGATGCAACTTTAGAAACAGGATTAATTGTTAAAGTACCATTATTTATTGAACAAGATGAGGTAATATCAATATATACTGCTGATGGTAAATATGCATCACGTGCTTAAAGATTAATTTTTAAGCTTTTTTTTGACAAACATATTATATTGAGTATCCAATTCATATAGAAGTTATATGTGTTTGGATATTACATTGTTTTATGACTATTGAAAAATAAGACCAATCATGGTAAAATTATTTAGGTGATAGTATGAATAAAAAAGGTTTTACGTTGATAGAATTAGTAGCTATTATAGCAGTTTTAGCTGCTATACTTTTAGTAAGTTTTCCTTCACTTTTAGCTACAGCTGAAAAAGATGACAAAAAAGAATATGAAGAAATGGTGGAAACGATATGCTTATCTGGTGAATCTTATATTTATTCTAATACCCATAAATATGATCAGTTGACCCAAATAGGAAGTATTATAAGTATAGACGTAGAAGAACTAGTACATTATGGTAATGTAAACGGTAATATAAAAAATAGTAAGACTAATGCAACGATATTAAATGATTCACTAGAATATACAGTACTGGATGATTATTCTTTAAAATGTGATTATATCGATTAAAGGAGGATATAATGATACAAGAAGGCGATATAGTAAAATTAGATAATAACAAAGAATATATTGTAGTAAGTAGAATGCAATTGCACAATATTAATTATATATTTTTTATGACCTCTTCAAAGCCATTAGAAGTTTTAATAGCAACAGAAAAGATGAAAGATGGAAAAATTTTTTTTGAAGAAATAAAAGATAATGACGAACTCGATTATGTTCTAAATACATTTGCCCTTGATAATAATGATTAATAATATAAAAATAATTTGACTTATATAAAAAAATGTGCTAGAATACACGGTATGTTTTATGGAGGGGAAAAAATGCAAGATATTTTAAATGAAATAATCGGTACATATGAAAATAGAAAAAAGCAACTCACATTAGAATCTGATGTGAAGAAAAATAAAATTTTAATGAGAATTGATTCGTTAGATAAAAGGAAGAAATCAGAAATAGATGAATATATAAAGCTTTATTCAAAATCTAGCTTATCATCTACATATGTCTCAACAATAAGAAAAGATTTGGAAAAATCATATGATGATCAAAAAATCATTTTAGAGAATGATTTAAAGACTATAGATTCACAATTTAAAGATGATTTAGTCAAAATTGAAGATGAAACAATTGAACAATTATTAAATGCAAAAAAACAAATGGAACAAGATATAGTTGGGATTAAACAGGGAATAATTAAACAAATATTAGATGTAAAAAAACAAATGGAACAAGATTTAAATAAAAAACAAGCAATACTTGATAAATTGATACAAGAACAAAAAAATTATAAATATGTTTATAATGAAAACAACAATGGTAAGTTTTGGATAGATCTTTACCGTAAGCAAGATGAGGCAAGAAAAAATATTATTGATTCAAATGAAAATATAGCTATTTTAAATAAACTTCTAGAAAAAGATGAATTAAAGTTGAATGATGAATCAATTGAAAAAGAAGTTCCTGAGTCAATAAAAACAATCGATAGAGAATTTTGGATGAATTTTTATCGTAGACAAGAAGAAGCAAAAAGAAGTATTCTTGAAGTAAAAGATAATATAACTTCTAAATTAAATAAACTTTTAGAAAATTTTAAACAAGTTGACGAAATGGAAGAATTAGAAGAAAACAAAACAATAGAACACAATGAAGATTCTTCCACTGAGTTGGCTTCTTCTACAGATAATGATGAAAATAATGAAAAGTTAGAGGAAAGTACAACAGAAGAAAAACAAGATATAAGTGACAGTGATGAAATTACCGATGAAAATCTGGAACAAGAATTACACAATGAAGGTTCAAATGAAAATGAAAATTATATAAGAAAGTACATTGGCCCTCGTTTAAATCCAAATAATGATGATTTAGATAAAATTTTAAATAATAATGGTCTAGGGGTATATATAAATCCACCTACGATAAAGCAATATCTTAAGAAAAAACTTATGGTTGGTGAAAGTGTTGATGATTTAGCTAAAACAATATTTAATGATATAGTTTATGAAGCACAAAATGTATCTGCAATAAAATTGGATAATGATTATAAAACAGACTATTATGGATATCATTTAAGTACATACAATGGGAATACAAGAGAAGGCTATGTAGATGAACATGAAAAAAATAAGGAATCATATAAATTTAATCAATCAATTGGATTAACTGAGGATGATCAAATAGGTGGAGAATTAATTTGTGAGATTTCAGAGGGACAATATATTAATTCAGATGATATATTTAATGCATTTAAACAATATATAAGAAAAAATAAAGGACAAAAACTTTGTATAGTTGAACACATAAAAAACAACGGGAAAGTAAGAACTAATTTATTTGGCAAAGAAATAGTAGATGAAAAAATAAGCAGTAAAACTAAATTTTTGAATAAATCAGATATAAAAAGATTGAAAAAACTTTTAAAGCATATGATTGTTCTTAAAGATGAACAAAATGAAGGAAAAATGTTATATATTAGGGATTTAACGTTGGATCAGGTATACGAGACTCCAGTCACTAAAATTTCTACAAATTTACCATCTGGCTATTATATTTCTGTTGATGAATATTTGTCAGCATTGAAAAAATTAATCTTAGATAAAAAGAACAATTGGTTTAAAAGATTTAAAAAAAGCTTATTAGAAAAATTTAAAACTTCATCATCTCTTGATTTTGATTGTGTTTATAGTGCAGATCAAGATACACATAAACAGAAAAAATATGAAAGATAGAATACACAAATATTCTATCTTTTTATTGTTAAAATTATATGTTTTTGATATACTTATATATAGGTGGTAGTATGGATTCTAAGACAAAACTTCTTATTGAAAAATTAAATTTAGATGACGAATGCAAAAAGGAACTAAATAATTCAAAGTTAGTTAAAATAATTGCAAACAAAGAAAAAACAAGCTATTGTTTTTGCCTGGAATTAGATAATAATTTAACAGTGGAAAATTATCATCAATTTATTGATAAATTAAAAAAATCTTTTAATGATGTAAAAGATATATCCACTAAATTAATTGTTAAAAATGAAAATAAAAATTTGTTAATTGAATACTTTAAAGATTCAATTATTTATTACAGTAATAAGAGTCCAATGTTAAAACTTTATTTAGATAATAAGATTTTAGTAAAGGATAATGTATTAAATATTTATGTTAGTAATATAGCCGAATTAAAAAAAATAGATGAATATAGAGGAAAAATAGAAAAATATTTAAGAGAAGTTGGCTATAGCTCAGTAAGTTTAAAAATATTAATTGATGAACAGGAGTCTTTAAAAATACAAGAAGAAATAGAAAATACTAAAATTGATACTAGTAATATTGATATGATTAAAATGAATGAGGAAAAAGTTGAAGATAACAAACCATTTTGGAAAAAAAATTATTCATCAAAGAAAATAGAAACCGTAGAAGATCCAAACGTTATATTAGGTAGAGTTATAGATGATGAAAACACTAGAATTGATACAGTCACTGGGAAAATGCCACTTGTAACATTTGAAGCTAAGTTATTTGGATTAGAAATAAGAGAAACTCGAACTGATTTGAGAATATTTACACTTAAAATAACAGATAAAACTGATAGTATATATGCAAAAATATTTGTCAATAGCTCTGATGAATCAAAAAGATTATCTAAGTTATTAAAGGTGGGTAATTGGTATAAGTTTAGAGGATCAATAAAAGAAGATAAATATTCTAATGAAGATGTATTAAGTGTTATGGATATAAATTATAGTAATCATGAAGAAGAAAAGTTAATAGATGATGCTCCAGTAAAAAGAGTAGAGTTACATGCTCACACAATGATGAGTCAAATGGATGGAGTAACTAAAGTAGATTTAGGCAAGCATACTTGTGAACTTGTAAGTCGTGCTATGGAAATGGGATACAAAGGAGTAGCGATTACTGATCATAATGGATGCCAAGCCTTTCCAATTGCTTATGGAATTATAAATTCATATAATAAAAAAATAGAAAATTCTAATGATCATTTCAAGGGATTGTATGGAACAGAACTTACTTTAGTTGATGATACTGTTAATATAGTAATTAGGCCAAGTGATTTAACTTTAAATGGTACTACATATGTCGTATTTGATACTGAAACAACCGGCTTTAATGCAGCTGGAGATGATCAAATGATAGAAATAGGTGCAGTAAAAATACGTGACGGTAATATTATAGATAGATTTGACGAATTGATTGATCCAAAAAGACATATCCCTGAAAAGATAACAAATTTGACACAAATTACTGATGAAATGGTTCAGGGTAAAGATACTGAAGATGTAGTGACTAAGCGTTTTTTAGATTGGGTATCAGATTTACCTATGGTTGCCCATAATGCAAAATTTGATATTTCCTTTATTGAAATGGCAATGAAAAAATATAAGTTAGGTGAATTTAAAAATACTGTTATAGATACACTTGAATTATCAAGAGCTTTAGACCAAGGATTTGCAAGACATAATCTTTCAGCGCTTGTTAAAAGGTATAATGTACCATGGGAAGAGGATGCACATCACAGGGCTGATTATGACGCTGAAGGTACTGCCTTAGTATTTAGTAAAATGTTACAAAAGTTGATTGTTCAAAATTTTAATAAGATAAGTGATCTTGATAAGCTTATAAAAAAAGATGAAATACATAAATTTGGTAGAACATTTCATTTTAATGCAATTGCTTTGAACAAAACAGGCTTAAAGAATTTATTTAAAATAATTTCACTTGCAAACACTGTATATTTATATAAAACGCCAAGAATTTTAAGAAGTAAACTTGAAGAATTAAGAGAAGGTTTAATAATTGGAAGTGGTTGCTATGAATCTGAAGTATTTATTGAATCTCGAAGCAAAGAAGGGCAAGAATTAACGAATATTATTAATTTTTATGATTATGTGGAAGTTCAACCACCAGAAGTGTATAATCATTTGATTCAAACTAGTGATTTTAAAGATGAAATTGAACTAAAAAATCATATAAGAAAAATAGTGGATGCCACTCGAGATGCAGGAAAACTAATGGTTGCAACAGGTGATGTACACCATTTTACACGTGAAGATAAAATATATAGAGAGATTATTATAAATCAAAAAGTGCCTGGAGGAGGAAGACATCCACTTGCTAAAAGCAATATAACTAAAATTCCATCACAACATTTTCGTACTACTCGTGAGATGCTTAATGATTTTGAATTTTTAGGTAGCGATTTGGCCTATGAAATAGTAGTTACTAACACTAACAAAATCCTTGATATGGTAGAAGAGATAGAAGTTATAATAGATACAGGTGGTATACCATTTTCTCCAAGGGTAAAAAGTGATGATGGTAAAAGTTATTTAGATTGTCCAAGAGTTGTTACGGATTTAGTATATGAAAAAGCATCAGATTGGTATGGAGATCCACTTCCGTTTAATATAGAATCCAGAATATCTACTGAATTATATGGTGATATAGTTTATAAGTGTTGCAAAGATAAATTAATTAGGGAAAAAGGTAATACTGACGATGAGCAAATATATTCATATATGCATAAAAGGATTTTGGAAGGATTTGATAGTATAAAGGAAATGCTTAAAGAATATATTAAGCAGGAATGGACTGAGGATGATGGTGAATTAAATGATGAGTCGTTGGATAAAAAATTAAAGAAATCTTTAGGCGGAATTATAGGAGGTGGATTTGATCCTATATATTTGATAGCTCAAAGACTTGTTAAGCATTCGAATGATGATGGCTATTTAGTAGGTTCCCGTGGTTCAGTTGGTTCCAGTTTCGTTGCTACTATGATGGGAATAACAGAAGTTAATCCCTTGCCTGCACATTATAGATGTCTTAAATGTAAAAATAGTTTATTTAAAGATGATGATGGCAATGATTTAGGTGCTATTTATTCGAGTGGATTTGATTTACCAGATAAGAAATGTCCAAAATGTGGTGAGCTTATGTACAAGGATGGTCAAGATATGCCATTTGCTACATTTCTTGGATTTAATGCTGATAAAGTACCCGATATAGATCTTAACTTTTCTGATCTCAATCAAGCAAGCGCACATGAATATACTAAAGTATTATTTGGCGTAGATAATGTTTACAGAGCTGGAACTATAGGTACAGTTGCAGACAAAACTGCTTATGGATTTGTCAAGGGCTATTGTGAAGATAAAAATATAATTATGCGAAGTGCAGAAATAGAAAGATTAGCTTTAGGATGTACGGGGGTTAAGAGAACAACAGGTCAGCATCCTGGCGGAATAGTAGTTGTACCAGATTATATGGATGTGTCTGATTTTACACCATTTCAGTTTCCTGCAGATGATATAACTAGTCCTTGGAGAACAACTCATTTTGACTATCATGCAATTGATCAAGATTTGCTTAAACTAGATATATTAGGTCATTCTGATCCAACTCAATTACGTATGATACAGGATTTAACAGGGACAGATATATTGAAGGTGCCAATGGATGATAAAGAGACAATGAGTATATTCACATCAACTAAAGCTTTAGGTGTAACAAACGAACAAATTATGAATGATACAGGTACTTTGGGTATACCTGAATTTGGAACAAACTTTACAATAAGCATGGTGGCTGAAACTAAGCCTACAACATTTGCTGAATTGATTAAAATATCTGGTTTATCGCATGGAACTGATGTTTGGTTAGGTAATGCGCAGGAATTAATAAAAAATAAAATAGTTCCATTTAAAGATGTCATTGGTTGTAGAGATGATATAATGGTATATTTAATGTATAAAGGGGTAGAACCTATCAAAGCTTTTAAAATAATGGAATTTGTACGTAAAGGTAGAGCTTCAAAGGATCCAGAAACCTGGGAAGTACATAAAAAGACCATGGAAGATGCTGGAATTGAAAAATGGTTTATTGATTCTTGCGGAAAAATTAAGTACATGTTCCCGAAAGCACACGCTGCTGCGTATGTTATAAGTGCATTTAGAATTGCTTGGTATAAAGTACATATGCCTGTTTACTTTTATGCATCATGGCTTACAAGTAAGGCTACTGATGTTGATGTAGATGCAATGATAAAGGGTTATGATGCTATTAAAAATAAGATAATAGAAATTCAAAATAAAGGATTTGAGGCAACAAACAAGGAACTTGGGCAACTTGAAAGTTTAAAAGTTTGCTTAGAAGCAACTGCTCGAGGAATAAAATTTTTGCCTATTGATTTAGAAAAAAGTAATGCTACTGTTTGGGGAGTAAAAGATGATAACAGTATTTATCCACCATTTTCTAGTATAGATGGACTTGGAGATACTGTAGCTAACAATATAGTAGAAGAAAGAAAAAAAAGACCATTTTTGAGCATTGAAGAAGTTCAGTACAGATCAAAAATTTCTCAAACATTAATTGATAGGATGAAACTTATGGGTATTTTCAACGGCATGAGTGAATCTAATCAACTTAGTTTATTTGACTAAAGGTGATTTTATGTTTAAAATAGGAAATGTAAAAATAAAAAACAAAGTCGTCCTCGCTCCAATGGCAGGAATATGTAATAGTGCTTATAGGCAAATAGTAAAAGAAATGGGAGCTGGATTAGTAGTTGCAGAAATGGTTAGTGATAAAGCGATAATGTATGGAAGTGAAAAAACCTATGACATGCTTTATATGACCGATTTTGAAAGACCCATCTCACAACAGATATTTGGAAATGATAAAAATTCATTTGTTATTGCTGCAAAATATATAGAGAACAATATGCATCCAGATATTATAGATATAAATATGGGATGTCCTGTGCCTAAGGTTGCTATATCATCACAAGCCGGAAGTGCGTTACTAAAGGATCCCAATAAAGTTTACGATATAGTAAGTGCAGTTGTAAAGGCAGTTACAGTACCTGTTACAGTTAAAATACGTAGTGGTTGGGATTCCGAAAGTATTAATGCAGTTGAGATAGCTAAAATTGTTGAAAAAGCAGGAGCAAGTGCGATTACAGTTCATCCTAGAACTAGAAAACAGGGTTATAGTGGAAAGGCTGATTGGAATATAATCAAACAAGTAAAAGATTCTGTTAATATTCCCGTGATAGGTAATGGGGACATAAAATCTTGTTTTGATGCTAAAAGAATGATTGATGAAACTCTTTGTGATGCTGTTATGATAGGTAGAGCAGCATTAGGAAATCCTTGGATTATAAAAGAGTGCGTTGATTACCTTGAGTATGGAATACTTCCTAAAGAGGTTAGTGTTACTGATAAAATAAATATGATAAAAAAACATTTAGAATTATTACTTAAAACTAAATCTTATAAAATAGCCATGTTAGAAATAAGAAGTCATGCTGCCTGGTATTTAAAAGGATTAAAAAATGCTAAAGAATTAAAAGAGGCAATATTTAAAACGTCAGATAAAGAAGATTTTATTAAATTACTTGATGATTATTTGACAGATCAAAATAAACTATGATATAGATAATATAGGTGATTATATGGATAGTTTAGAAAATATGGAGAAATTTTTCAAATATGATATAGAAATCAAAAAGATAATTAATAAAGTGGTGCCAAAAGAAGAATATAAATATAACAAAGAAACAATTATGGAATATAGTGATTGTCTTTTTCAAGCACTTAACGATATAGAATATTATATAGAAAATATATTAAATAATTTTAACTTTCTAGATACAGATAAAAAATATTTCAATAATCTTATAAAAATATATAAAGATGAATTAATTAAAAACGGATATGATTTTAGTAAATTAAAACAATTCTATAGAGTTTGTTTTGCTGATATGAGTAAAGAGTTAGTAAATAAAGTAGGTTGTAACTGTTTTGGAGACGGAAGTTTTGGTGTACCTTTAAAAGAAGCTAAATCATTAAATGAAGTATTGCACATAGTACATCAAACAATTATAAATGACGAAAATAATTTTAGAAACTTACAAGTACTTGCTCAGAAAAAAAATATTGAAGGAAATAATATAACTTTATATGGAACTTTAAATGAAATATCGAGTCAAATATTTGCCGCGTTTCCAGAAGATTTAAAAACTGATTATGTTTATATTATGTCTTTAAATAATGATAAAGTAATTATGATGGTAAGAGATGTTGGGCATGCGTTAAGTATTGAAATAGAAAAAGAAAATGATAAATATTATGTAAGATATTATATTCCCAAAATATGTAATGTAGATATGGTTAATGATTTAAAAGGGGTAAATAAAGTTACTAAGAATTCTATATATGCTGTTGGAGTGTTTGAAACAACAAAAGAAAGATTGCCTTTAGAAATATCTAGTTTTGTTTTAAAAGTACCAACTGATATTGATATGTATAAAAAGGGTGGGGTATTATATAAGGAAGAAAGTATTCAAAAATAATAAAGACTAGACATCTTTATTATTTTTTAAAAATTCTCTTAAGATTTTGGTCAAAGCCCTTTTTTCTATTCTTGATACATAACTTCTTGATATTCCCAATTTTTTAGCTATTTCTTTTTGAGTTATTTCATCATTATCATTGAGTCCATATCTTTCCATAATTATTTCTTTTTCCCTAGGAGTTAAAACTTCTAAATATTTTTTTAAATCTTCTATGTTATTTTCCTTATGAATATCTAAGGCATAATCTGGAGTAGGCGTTTTTAGTATATCAAGAATCGTTATCTCATTACCTTCTTTATCAAATCCAACTGATTCATTTATACTTATATCTTTATTTCTTTTTTTATTATTTCTAAAGTACATTAATATTTCATTTTCTATACAACGAGCCGCATATGTAGTAAGTCGGGTATTTTTCTTTTTTGAGTAACTATCAACTCCTTTGATAAGCCCTATTGTACCAATACTTATAAGATCATCTGTGTCTTCATTCTTATTATCATATTTTTTTACTATATGTGCAACTAATCTTAAATTGTGTTCTATAAGTTTATTACGCGCTTCTTTATCTCCTAATTTAGCCTTTTCTACATATAAATCTTCTTTTTCTTTAGATAATGGATCCGGAAACGAATTATTTGAGTATGCAGCTGCAAATATGTAGAAATCTTTGAATAAATTTTTTATAAAATTAAACATAAAACACCTCAAAATAATATATGCTTTACATATTTTGTCCTATACAGTGTAAATATTCAAAACATTTTAAAAAAAATTATTGTATAAGATAACAGTGTTGGATAAAATAACTATAGGTGATAGTATGGATTTGAAAAAGATAGAACAATTAGGAGCCATGGATTATTACTTAGATCTTAAAAATTATATAAATAAATTTGTTAATAATAATTTTCCTTTAACACAAGAAGATATGCGTATTTTGGCAAATGGGGAAAACTCTTACAATACTTCTAAAAGAAAAGAAATATATACCGTTATGGAAAATGAACTTGAACATATATTAGAAAATATCATGGATAAAAACACACAATTTTTGAAAGATTTAAACGAAGATAAAAATGTAAAATCTGAAAATATTGAACAATATAAAAAAAATTTATTTATGTATAAACAACAACTGTTAGAGGCTGTATGGAAATACAAAAAAAGTTCTAATTCTATTCAATCTAGAACTGTTTTCGATAATGAAAAATATTTAACCGATGCTATAAATAGTGGAATAAGCGGTGAAGCTATAAGTTCTACTTTAGAAGGCATAGTAGAAAAAGTAGGACAAACAGGGCAAACACCCACACAATTAAAAGAAGCAGTTGAAGTTGTAGCTGAGATGAAAAGCGGTGAAAAAGAAGCTGATAGTAATAGTGAAGAATATTCTTCTACTTTAGTTAGAGAAAATAGTGGAAAAATAAAAAGTGCTTTAAATAATGGTTTAACGTCATCTGAAGTAGCAGTTAATTTAACTAATTCATTAAAAAGTTCAAATAATAGAAAAGAAAAAAAACATTTAAGATTTGTGGTAAAATTTATAGCTAGAACAAAAAGAAAAGAACGTACTTTGTCAAATAATATGCAAAAAGGTGTACAAAAAATAAAGATTTAATTATTGACTTATGTCTTATTAAGTGGTAGAATTAATACATAAATCGATGAAAGAGAATAGTAATAAAATATTATTTTTAAGAGAGTTAATGGTTGGTGTGAATTAACATTTGTATTTTATGAATCTACTCTAGAGTGAGATGTAAACATTTCCGGTAATGCCGTTATGCTAATTAAGACTATTATTAGGATGGTACCGTATTAGTTACTCCTAATGGTGGTCTTTTATTTGTTAGGAGGCCATTTATGTTAAAAGAATATTTTAGTGATGAAAAATATGAAGAAATAAAAAACAGTGGTAATTTGATATATAAAGCCCTTGAAATAGTTTCTAATATTTTTAAAAATGATATAGACAAAGGCGGACATCCTTATATTCTTCACTTAATTTATGTTTATAGAAATGTTTGTACAGAAAATCAAAAAATAATTGCTTTGCTTCATGATGTTATAGAAGATAAAAATATTACTTATGATGAACTTTTAGAGATCGGTTTTCCTAAAAGTATAGTTGATGAAGTTTTAATATTAAGTAAACCTAAATCGATGGATTATAGAAAATACATAGACAAATTAGTAAATGAGGCATCGTTTGATTCACTTATGGTTAAAATAGCTGATTTAGAAAATAATATGGATATGACTAGGATTAAAAATCCTACATTAAAAGATTGGGAAAGAGTAGAAAAAAAGTATACTCCATCTTATGAGAAAATATTAAATAGAATAAAAGAAATGGAGAATTGATATGATAGATATTAAATTAATAAGAGAAAATAAAGAGTTAGTTAAAGAAAATATAAAGAAAAAATTTCAAGATGAAAAATTACCTATTGTAGATGAAATTGAGAAACTTGATATAGAATATCGTGATTGTAAAAAAAAGGGTGATGATCTTAGAGCTTTGAAAAATTCCAAAAGTAGCGAAATAGGAGCTTTAATGAGAGAAGGAAAAAAAGATCAAGCAGAAAAAGTTAAAGAAGAAATTTCTCAATACAGTAATGAATTGGAAGAGTTGAAAGAAAGAGAAGAAGTTCTTTCACATGAAATTAAAATCAAAATGATGAATATACCTAATATAATTGATGATAGTGTTCCAATTGGAAAAGACGATACATTTAATGTTGAAGTTGAAAAATTTGGAGAACCAATAGTTCCTGATTATGAAATACCATATCATGCAGATATATTAGAAAATTTAAATGGATTAGATAAAGAATCAGCTGGAAGAACGAGTGGAGAGGGATTTTATTATCTAATGGGTGATATTGCAAGACTTCATGAAGCAATGCTTGCTTATGCAAGGGATTTTATGATAGACAAAGGTTTTATTTATGCAATACCTCCGTTTATGATACACTCATCAGTAGTAGAAGGCGTTATGTCTTTTCCTGAAATGCAGGCTATGATGTATAAAATAGAAGGGGAAGATTTATTTTTAATAGGTACCAGTGAACATTCTATGATTGGTAGGTTTAAAGATCAAATGGTTAAAGAATCAAGTCTTCCGATAACTATGACATCGTATTCTCCTTGTTTTAGAAAAGAAGGAGGATCCCATGGACTTGAAGAAAGAGGATTATATCGTGTACATCAATTTGAAAAACAAGAAATGATAGTACTTTGTAAACCAGAGGATTCTATGGAATGGTACAATAAAATGTGGAAATACACAGTTGAAATATTTAGAAATATGGATATACCAGTAAGACAACTTGAATGTTGCAGTGGAGATTTAGCTGACCTTAAAGTTAAATCATGTGATATTGAGGCTTGGAGTCCAAGACAAAAAAAATATTTTGAAGTTGGTAGTTGCTCTACTTTGGGTGATGCACAATCAAGGCGTCTTGGGATAAGAGCAAAGGGAGAAAATGGGACATATTATGTACATACATTAAATAATACTGTGGTAGCATCACCAAGGGGATTAATTGCATTAATTGAAAACAATTACGAAAAAGACGGTAGCATAAAAATTCCAAAAGTATTAAGACCTTATATGGGTGGAAAAGAAAAAATAGATGTAAAATAAAACTCTTAAAGTACGCGCTTTAAGAGTTTTTTATACATCACTTTCTTTCTCTCATTATATTTCTTAATATTACTATTAAAATTGATATAATATTCGAATTTACAAAAATATTAATAATTTGAATAAAGTCTATAAAAGAAATAATGAGATTATGATGTATTTTTAAAAAATTTCTTAATTTCATAATTCTCACCTTTCTTATATAGGCAAGATAAAAATTACATTATAGCAAAATAAGTGTATAAATTATCTTGCCTTTTTAAATTTTTATCCAAGATCATTTCTACACTTCCTTTCTTTCTACCAATGATTTGGACTATCCAAATATAAATCTTATATAAGTGTATAAACACGGTATATATAAAATTTATAAATGAATTTTTAGTTTGTAATATTTTTATATAAACCATGCTACCACTCCTTTCTTTCCAATTAAATATTACAGTTTAGATTTTATAATGTTAAGGTGAAATTTGTCAATATAAATGTTTCAAATGTCTAATTTTATGTATTAAATGCTATTTTTGCTTTAAATAATTAAAAAAAATATCGGGTAACCGATATTTAAGCAACTTCTTTTTCAAATTTACTATTTATGATTTTATAAATTATAAGCACAATAATTGAAATTGCAAATACACTTAATGATAATGCGAAGCTAAAATTAATTCCTTTTTTTATGATATCAAATATATAAGGATAATCAAATTTAAATAAAACATTATTTGCAGCAACTAAAACAAGTGTGATTAAAGATGTACATATCGAAGAAATTAATATTGTAATTGAGGCATATTTTATAAATTTAGCTTTTTTAAATTTGAGTAGGGCAATAAGTAAAATAGAAACTATGATACTTATAATTATATAGGTTAAAAGTTTATTTCCTAAGACAAATCTAATTGAGTTTAAAGAATTTTTTTCTTCTTTAGTTAACTCTTTATTAAGTTTCTCATCAATTATGTTTGCATCTGGTATTAATTCTTCGTATTCCTCAACCTTATTTTGCGCTATATTTAAGATTTCTTTTTTTTGCGTTTCATTTATTTCATAATATCCACTTTTATTTATTTCATCAATTGCATCATTGACCAATTTATTAATATCTTCAATATTAATAATTTTTTGATTTTTACCCGTAATAGCATAATCTATAAGATTTTCAGTAACATCACCCATTAAATCTTTTACTTCATCAGAATCGACTATCTTTATAATAACTTCATCGTCGATACCTAGTTTATTTGTTTCAGTTAAGATAGGTTCAAGTGCTTCATCTACAGATTGTTTAAAAGTAGGATTTTCATTAACCATTTTCTCAATTTCTAAATTTGAAATCATCTTTTTAACTGAGCCACCACTAATAGTATTTTTCAAGGGAATTAATAAAAGTAGTAGGGTAGTTGAAATAAATAAAACAATAATTAAAATAGCTGTAGCTAGATTATTAAAAAATTTTTTCATAAGTCACCTCTATCAATTATAGTATATCAATTTAATAAATAATAATCAATATGTCATTTATAAATAAAAGAACTTGCCTTAGTAGATAAGTATACAAGTTTTTAAAATTCCTTTAAAAATAATTGCTTAATATAGTATATTTTTTCCTTTTTATTTGGTATAATGACTATGTAAATAAAAATAAAGATATGTATTTAAAAAATGTAATAAATTTAGAGGGAATTTATATGATAGAATTAAAATCTTTAAAAAAAATATACAAATCAAAAAAAGGCGCTTCTACAACTGCTTTAAATGATATAAATTTAAAGTTTGGAAATAAAGGTATGGTATTTATAGTAGGTAAAAGTGGTAGTGGTAAATCAACATTACTTAACTTACTTGGAGGACTAGATGGAGTCACTAGTGGTAAAATACTTATTAATGGTAAAGATATTAGTAATTTCTCAAGTAAAGAATACGATTCATATAGAAATACATATATAGGCTTTGTATTTCAAGAATTTAATATATTAGAAGATTATAATGTATATGAAAATATTAGTCTTTCTTTAGAACTTCAAAATTTAAAATCAAATAAAAATAATGTGGATAAACTTTTAGATAAACTTGGAATAAATGGGCTTGGGAATAGGAAAGTAAATGAATTATCAGGTGGTCAAAAACAAAGAGTTGCACTTGCTCGTGCTTTAATTAAAAATCCTGAGATAATTTTAGCAGATGAGCCAACAGGAAACTTGGATAAAAATTCAAGTGCCCAAATATTTGAATTATTAAAAGAAATAAGTAAGGAAAAGTTAGTGATAGTAGTATCACACGATGTAGAATCTGCTAGAGTATATGCAGATAGAATAATAGAAATAGAAGATGGTAAAATAAAAAATGATTCAAATACTTTAATTGAAACTAATATAAATTTATTCAAATTAAGGAAATCTAAATTGCCTAATCTTTTTGCTCTGAAAATGGCACTTGCTAATTTTAAATATAAACCGTTTAAACTTGTTATGACAATTATTTTAACAACATTTTCATTAATATTTATGGGAATTACTATTAATTTTTATATGTTTGATAGAAATCTATTTATTACAAATACTATGCGTGATAACAATAATTATGTTTATGATGTTAAAAACACAAAATTCTTTTATAGTTTTGGAATGATCGATTCTATGGATTTAAAACTTACTTTAGAGGATTTAAAAAACATAGAACCAATAACTAAATCTAAGGTGAATGCTATATATTCTTTATATGATAATAATAAGTTATTACAGTTTGAATTTGGACCTAATGAAATTAAAAATGATTTTTATAAGCTACCATCTTCATCTAGTTTTGTCGATGTAAAAGATACGAGACTTTTAAACAACATAATAGGTAGTATTCCTGTTAATAATAACGAAATTGTAGTACATAAATATTTTGCAGATTATGTAATAAAATTTGGAATAAAATTGGTAGATGATACTTTATATTTTCCAAAAGATTATAATGATTTACTAACTTCTAGAAAAGAGATTAAACTGGGGAGTAATTCTATTATAATAACAGGTATTATTGATGATGATGATACTTTATATAAAGATGTCAAAGAAACTGGGCAATTTAAAAGCAAGAGTTTAGAGCACCATTTTAGTGAAAATTATTATGGAAAGGGAGAATATGTATACGGAATCGGATTAATCGATAATATAATATTAAATGAAGATAAATTATCAATTTTAGATTCTACATCTCTTACAACTAGAATTGGACTTAGTGAAATATATGTTTCGGGTAGAACCCCATTTAAAGTATTAGAAAATGAAATTAATGTAATTAATGAAAACGGAAATAGTAGTGTATCAACACTAAAAAAAGAGGAGGTCTTAGTCTCTTTAGATTCATTAAAAGAGATATATGGAGAAAGAAACGGAACGTTTGATAATAATCTACTTGAATTTATACAAAATAATGCTAATTTAACCTATGATGAAGCACTAGTAAAATTTGTAAGTGATTATTTAAAAGAACATCCAAATATCACTCTTACATTACACAATTATGCAGAAGAAAAAGATTATAGTGTTGTTGTGCGTGGTATTACACTAGATAATACTAACTATGTAAGTTATGGTTATATTAATGATTCTAATCCTAAAACAAAAGAGATTATAAGCGCAAGAGTATATGATGATGATATAAATAATTTAAAAAGTACATTTAATAAATTAATATTTAGAGATAATTTTGATTTGGATGATGTAGGCACTTTTTATACGTTTACCCTTGACCACCATGATGATATTAGTTCTATAATTAGTATATATAAGTATTTATCAAAGTATATTTTAATAGTTAGTTTAGTATTTGTATTATTTAATATATTATTATTTTCAAATTTTATAGCAGTTACAATATCATACTCTAAAAAACAAATAGGTATTTTAAGAGCACTTGGTGCAAGTAGTAAAGATGTTAATAAGATATTTAGTTTTGAAACGTTAATAATTGGAATTATCTCTTGGCTATTATCTGTTATAGGATTTATTGTTGTTTGTAATTTACTTAATAGTTCTATATTTGGAAGTATGTATTACATATTAAATGGAATAGTTATGAATCCATTTATACCTGTTATAATGTTCGTTTATACTATTATAATTTCATTTTTAATAACATTTATATCTACTAGCAAAGTAACAAAAATTAGACCAATAGATGCTATTTTGAATAAATAAAAATATTTGGAAATTATCAGATAAAATGATAATTTCTTTTTTATATAAATAAAAAGCCTTTCAACAAGGCTTTATTTGTTAAAAATAGTGTCCCAGAGGGGATTAGAATCTCAGACACTCGCTTCAAAAATATTTTGACTTGATTTATGTGCAAAAATATAATACATTAAAGCTCCTTTAAAAATAATGCTTTTTCAGATAATTAAATTATATATTATTTTAATTCATTTTAAACTATTTTAAGAAAAGTGGGGACTAAATTAAAAGTTGAACAAATTTTTAAAGTTTGCAAATTCTCTAAAAAGCATAAAAAAACTTGCATAAGCAAGTTATTATCTTAATGGTGTCCCAGAAGGGATTCGAACCCCTGACACTCGCCTTAGAAGGGCGATGCTCTATCCAGCTGAGCTACTGAGACATCCTGTTCCAACGAACAAAATAATTATATAATAAAAATATAAATTATTCAATACTTTTCAAAACACTTTTGTAAATTTCTTCATCTTCTACATTAAAAACTACTGTATTTACATCATAATTGTCATTTACAGACATAGAAATTGTGTAAATAACTTCTTCTAGTATTTCTTTATCATTAATGTCATTAAATATTGCACTATTGAAATTTATTACTAATTCATCTAAAGTTTCATTAACTGATATAAGTTCTGTGTTACTATTTAAAAAACTCATTAAATTTGTTTTATAAACATTATTGCTACTAAGTTCATCAATTATTATTTCTATTTTACTTCTTTCGTCATTATTTACCTTAGTGACAGGAACATAATATTCTTTATCATTAAATTCACTTACATAATAAATTGTAGTTTTATTTATATTTTTAGTGTTATTTATATTATATTCTTTATTTATACCAAAATTTCTATTCAATGTAGATGGTAGCGTTATTTTTGATTGAGGAAGTTTTGTTAAAAGATTACCATCCATATATATTATTACATAATCAACATCTTCTATACCAGTTAATGTATAGACAATCGCTTCAATGATTTTTTCTTCATTTTCTATATTTGTATTCATGAGTTCAGAAGAAAAATCTACTTTAATAACACCATCATTGAATGTCAAACTTTTTATTTCTGTATTACTTGGAATAACGGCTTTAAATCCGTTTGGTATGGAGTCTTGCTTATTTGAATCTATTATTAATGTTTGAAGTAATTCTTTTGCTATATCTTGTGTATTTTTACTTTTTGTTATTACCTTTGTACAAGATAAATAATTGTTAGAATCTAGTAAAAATATGGTAGAGTATTGTACATTTTTATCCACATAATTTAATTCTTGTTTTGGCTGGAATTTTTCTTCATTGTTAGGAATTATATAAATTAATAATATAGCAAATAAAGCTACAAAACATACAATCAATTTTTTTGTATATATTCTTCTTAACATAATAATCACCTATAAAAATATATGTAAAAAAACGTATAAAATACGTTTTATAATGAAATTTCTCCAAGCCTTAACAACTCAACAACAGCACTAGCTCTTCCTTTGACACCCAATTTTTGCATAGAATTTGAAATGTGATTTCTAACAGTCTTTTCACTAATATTTAAATTTTCTGCTATTTCTTTAGTTGTTTTATTTATAATCAGCATTTCAAATACTTGCTTTTCTCTCTTAGTTAAAATGCTTTTTTTCATTTTTACCTCACTTCCTAATAGAGTGGTTTATATTTTCTCATATTATTTTATGTTGCTCTATAATATAAGTGATTGTATGTGCCTAAAAAAAATAACTGATTTAGTTATTTTTGAAATTTAACAGTAATATATTTTGAATCGTCATAATTTGATTGAATAGTTCTCATTATGTTGTTCGCTAGTGATTCTGAATGTTCAGAACTATTGACAGTAACATTTATTTGACCGTTTGTTATTTTTACGAAAGAATCTAATTTATAATTTTCTTTTATTTGAGTTTCTAATTTTTCTTCTTCTCCTCTATTATCATTAAGCTGTTTTATTTTTTCATATGCTTTGTTTTTTTCATCAACAGAAGATTCTGTATTTGTGAGAACTAATTGTAAATCTTCTATTTCTTTAGTCATTTCCTCATCTGATTCAACTCTTAAAGCCACGAGTAGGTCGCTTTCTTCTACAGATATTGTTGGTTCAGAATTTGTATAATTATCATTATTATTAACTTGAGATTTATCTGTTGTAAGTAATAATTCACTTGGCATTGTTATATAATAAATACTTAAAACTAAAATTAAACTAAATAATGTTAGAAACCATAAACTTCTTTTATTAATCATAATATCCTCCTGTCTTATCTAATAGATTATATTAAAAAAAATTATAAATATTCTTATTTTTTTGCGAACTACTCGTTTGCAGACTTTGGATTTTTGCATGTGAGATAATATCGTGGGATGGTGCTATGCAAAAGGTAAGTGTTTTTAAATCAAAGGATGACGTTCAATACATTGTTGGGACTAATGTTAGAAAAGTTTGTAAAGATAAACATGTTAATTTAATGGAATTTGCAGAAGAAATTGATATCTCATATGAATATTTAAGACATATAGTTAGTATTGGAGGTCAAAAATCATTATCTTTTTATTCTATGTATAAAATTGCAAAAATACTTGGTATAAGTATGGACCAACTTTGTGAAGGAATATTTGATGATGAGAAAAAATATGATACAGATAAATAATATTTGAAGAGAATTCAAAATAAAATTTTAAAAATTTATATAAATTATTATATTTTTGGTAAATGCATTATCTAATTTAATTGTACCGTATTAATTTTATAAATCATTGTACTTTATTAAGCATCAATATTCAAAACTGAATTTAATAATAGTGAAAATAATAAATTTATAACAATTGTTTATCAAAATTTATTGACTACCACTTATAATTTTTTTTATACATAATTGAAACCATTCATCATTTATGATATAATCTAATAGGTGATAAAATGAAGAAAGTATTACTATGTATAATGGATGGAATAGGTATAAGAAAAGAAGATCACGGTAATGCAGTTAGAGCTGCAAATACTTGTATACTTGATAATATGCTTAAGTATTATCCACATAGTTTGCTTGAAGCTAGTGGAGAAGAAGTAGGGTTACCTAAAGGTCAAATGGGAAATAGCGAAGTAGGACATACTAATATAGGTGCAGGAAGAATAGTGTATCAACCACTTGAATTTATATCTAAAGAAATTAAAAGTAGAAAAATATATGACAATGAAAATATAAATGAAGTATTAAATCATGTAAAAATGAATAATTCTAAATTACATCTTTTGGGTTTACTTTCTGATGGAGGAATACACTCGCACATAAATCATTTGTTTGGAATACTTGATATGTGTAAAGAAAAAGGTGTTACAAATGTCTATATACACGTATTTACAGATGGAAGAGATACGCTCCCTACATCAGGAATTAATTTTATTAAATTATTACAAAGCAGATTAAATGAACTTGGATTTGGTAAAATAGCCAGTGTAAGTGGTAGATATTATGCTATGGATAGAGATAATAATTGGAATAGAGTAAGAAAAGCATATGATGTTATAGTAAATGGACTAGGTAGAACTACTCCTGATATAGAAGAATATATGAATAAAAGCTACAATAAAGATATAACAGATGAGTTTATTAAACCTATGCTTATAGATAAAAATGGAATTATTAGTAGTAATGATGGACTTTTAGTATTTAACTTTAGACCTGATAGATTGAGAGAATTATTTAAAGCTATAACTAATGGTAAATTTAATGAATTTCCACGTAAAAGATTTAGAAATATAAAACTTGTTACTATGATGCCTGTAAGCGAAGAAGTTAAGTGTAAAAATGCTTATAAGAATCAAATCCTTGACAATACTTTAGGTGAATATTTATCAAGGAAGGGATTAAAACAACTTAGAATAGCAGAAACAGAAAAATATGCACACGTAACATATTTTTTCGATGGTGGGTTAGAAAAAGACCTACCTCTAGAAAATAGAATTCTAATACCATCACCTAAAGTTGCAACTTATGATTTAAAACCGGAAATGAGTGCGTACGAAATAACAGATAAATTACTTGATGTGATGGATGAGTATGATTTTATAGTTTTAAATTATGCAAATGGTGATATGGTAGGACATACTGGAGTGTTTGATGCTACTGTTAAAGCGGTTAGTGTAGTAAGTGAGTGTATAGGTAAATTATATAATAAAGCTATGGAATTAGGTTATACAATGGTTATAACTGCAGATCATGGTAACAGTGATTATATGCTGGATGATGAAAATAATGTTATTACTAGTCATTCAACAAGTAAAGTGCCACTTATTATTACGGATTCAAATTATAAATTAAGAAATGGAAAACTTGCAGATATCGCTCCTACAATACTAGATATAATGGGTATAGAAATTCCTAAAGAAATGACAGGGAATAGTTTAGTTAGATGAGTTTGAATTATAATACAATAGATACATTAAAATTATTATTAAATTCATTTAAGTATAATATATTTATATCAATTGTGATAGGTTCTATTATTTTTATAATAATTATTACACTAAATAAGAAAAGTAAAATAGTAAAATATTTAGTAGGTATTTTGAATGTTATTTTAATATTTTTAATCCTTTATTATTATTTAAAACATATACTTAGTTTTAAATTTGAAAATCCTATAAACAATATATACTTTTACTTTTTTAATTCAGTTATTTATTTGTTTATAGTAAGTATAATTAATTTTAAATTTAATAAAACTGTAATAAATAATGTATTTTATGGAATGTCACTAATAAATATATTATTTTCTTTATTTATGACTTATTATTTGAATAATATAGATATAATTGTAATTGGTAATATATTTCCTATGATTAAATTTGGAAACATCATATATATTGTTTATTATGTATTTCTATTTGTTTGTATAATAAATAAATATAAAAAAAGCAGTTCTTTGTTTTAGTTGTATTTGATTCTGATATTTACAAAATTATAAATTTAAAAATAAATATTATATTTAAATTATGTATTAACAAGTAAATAGGAATTATGTTTAGAAAATCTAAAATATTAACACTTTTGACAAATAAATCATAAAATGTTATAATTAGTTCATCTTTTAAAGGAAGTGAAGTAATTTGAAAATTACAAGTGTGGATTTAAAAATTAGTGCGGTAAGACGTAGTCAATATCCAACTGATGGAGAATCTGAATATTTACTTGTTGGCAAAAGTAATGTTGGTAAAAGTAGTTTTATAAATACTTTAATAAATAGGAAAAATTTTGCTAGAACATCAGCTACTCCAGGTAAGACACAAACAATAAATTTTTACCATGTAAATGATAAATTTTATTTAGTAGATGCTCCTGGGTATGGATTTGCTATGTTAAGTAAGAAAAAGCAAAAGAAATTTGGGTTAATGATGGAAGACTATTTGCAAAATAGGCCAAATTTAAAACAAGTTTTTATGTTAATAGATTTTAGACATAAACCAACTAACGATGATATTATGATGTATAATTACTTAAAATATTATAAAATACCAGTTACAATTGTTGCAACTAAAACTGATAAAATAGGTATAACATTGCAACAAAAACAGAGAAATATGATACTCGAGGAATTAGATTTAGTAGTGGGAGATGATTTCGTTATGTTTTCTAATATTACTAAATTAGGCAAAAAAGAGATATATGATAAGATAGAAAGAACAATGTAGTTCTTTTTTTCATATTATAAAGTAGGTGAGAAGATGAGTATCAAATTTACTGATAATCTTATTTTTGATATATATTTGAAAAAAGAATTAATTAATAATATAGACTTTAATAATAAAGATGATTTAGAACAATATTTAAAGAAGTTATTTAAAACGCTTAAAAACAAGTATGATATAATCGTTGAAGGTTTTTATGATATAACTGTATATATTGATAAATATTACGGAGTAGTGTTCCACCTTGAAAAGGAAGATTTAGACTACTATGATTATTTTAAAAATCAGGTAGACATGAGAATAGTTACTGTTGATACAGAATTTATGTACCAAGTAGAAGACATACCGTTTGATATATTAAATAAGATTAAAGTATGCATTATAGATAACGACATTTATTTAAAAATAAAAGATAAACTAACCAATTTAGAAATGATGAATTTGATAGAAAATAGTAAACTTATCTTTAATAAATAAAAAATATTAATTACTTCTAATATTAATATATTTAATAAGGATTTAATTAGAGATTGATACTCCATTTTATTTTTTGATTTACCTTGTAACCTTCAAGCATAAGAGTAAAAAATTCGAATTTAGACTGGAAATGATAGAAAAAACTGATAATTTATCAGTTTTTATATTACAATGGCAAATAAATTGCCAGATCCTTTATTAACAAGTTTAGTTAATGTTTGACCTAGTTTGTATCTAGCATTTTCAGGGGTTAAAGATAGTTTTGCTTGAATACCTTCTTTGACTATATTATCTATACTTCTTCCAAATATTTCACTTTTCCATATAGCTGTAGGATCAGTATCTTTATCTTTCATAAGGTAATCTATTAATTGTTTACTTTGAAGTTCAGAGCCTATAATAGGTTCAAAAGTAGATTCTACATCGACACGGAACATATGAATTGATGGGGCAACTGCCTTAAGTTTAATTCCATAGCGAGAACCTTGTTTAATAATTTCTGGTGTTTCAAGTTTCATATCATTAAGTGTAGGATTAGCAACTCCATACCCAGTTGTCCTGACCATTTGAAGGGCTGATTTAATTTGATCATATTCTGTTTTAGCCTCATTATAATCTTGAAATAGCATAAGCAAGTCAGCTTTACTTTTAACACTTATACCCATAGTTTCTTTTAGAACTTCATCATATAAATAACTAGGTGCTTCTAAGTTTATTGTTACGATGCCAGTAGATGTGTCAACGTTGGATATATATGCCTTATTTATATGTTCGCAGTTTTCAAAGTGTGAGGTAATATTATTAATGTCTCTTAATTTGTCAACTTCAATAACACTTTCTTTTATTTTTTCGATATATTCGGCTTTTAAAGAATTGTTTGGGTTTAAGCAGGCTATCCAATCTGGCATGTTGACTTTAACTTCAGTAACAGGGAATTCATATAATGATTCTCTAAGTACACTATAAACATCTTTTTCATTCAATGTTTCAACAGATAATGGCAATACGGGGACTTTGTAATCACTAGATAATTTTTCTGCCATTCTTTCCGTTTCTGGAAGTGTAGGGTGAGCAGAATTTAAAACAACTATAAATGGTTTTCCAATTTCTTTAAGTTCATTTACTACACGTTCTTCTGCATCCACATAATTACTTCTCGATATTTCCCCAAAAGAGCCATCAGTAGTAATTACAATACCAATACTAGAATGATCTCTAATAACTTTTTCAGTACCAATTTCAGCAGCTTCTATAAATGGAATTTCTTCATCATACCAAGGCGTTTTTACCATTCTTGGCCCATTTTCATCCTCATATCCTTTTGCCCCATCAATAACATATCCAACACAATCAACTAATCTTACATTACAACTAAAATTATCTATAGCTATATTTGCTGCATTACTTGGTACAAATTTAGGCTCTGTGGTCATAATCATTTTACCTTGTGCAGATTGTGGAATTTCGTCTAAACATCTTTTTTTTTCGTATTCATCCTCTATATTAGGCACAACTAAATTTTCAATAAATTTTTTTATAAAAGTTGATTTACCAGTACGTACTGCTCCGACTACACCTAAGTATAGATCTCCACCTGTACGTTCAGTAATACTTTTAATGATTTCTGTTTTTTCCATAATTTACCTACTTTCTAGTTAAATATATGAAATCTTAAAAAACTTATTCAGAAAAACTAAAATTTTATTGACTTTTGTATTTCAATTATCTATAATAAAAATCAATTTAGGAGGTGCCAACATGAAATTTAATTTACCAGTTATAATATTAAATGGCACAGTCCTTTTACCAGAAGCACAAATTAAGCTTGAGTTTGCTGATGAAATAAGTAAAAATATATTGGATGAAGCTGAACTTTTTCATGGTAATAAGATACTCATAGTTACAAAAATGTCAATAGATGAAAATATTATAATAAGCGATTTACCAAAAATAGGAACAATTACTGAAATATCTAAAAAATTGTTATTACCTAATGGTAAGGTACGTGTTGCATTAAAGGGATTAAAAAGGGCTAATGTTTTATCGTATCTTAATCCTAGTAAGGACTCAATTGAATCAATAGTAGCTGTTATTCCTGATGTTAAATTAGACGAATATACAAACAATGCTTTTATAAGAAAACTAACGTCTGAGTTAAATAATTATGTAAATAAAGTCCCATACATTAGTGATAGTTTATTTTCTTTAATTTCTGATACTGATAATTTGAGCAAAATTACAGATATTATAATAAATAATATATCAGTGGATAATAAAAGATTGTTAGATTATTTGATGGAAGAAAACTCAACGAATAGAGTTAAAATGATTTTAGAAGATATATATAAAGAAGAGCGATTATTTAACATAGAAAATAGTATTGAGGATAAATTAAAAAAGGAGTTAGATGAAGAGCAAAAAAATGCTTATATAAAAGAAAAAATAAAATTACTAAAAGATGAGCTTGGTGATATTTCAACTGAAGAAAATGAAATAATTGAATTAAGAAATAAAGTAAAAAATTTGAATTCAAATGAAGCAATAAAAACTAAAATTTCATATGAAATAGATAGATATGAAAACATGTCAAGCTTATCACCTGAGAAGGGAATTATTAGAAATTATATTGATTTGATGTTATCTCTACCTTGGAATACATACACTACTGATATAGAGGACTTGAAATTAATTTCTTCTAATCTCGATAAGGATCATTTTGGATTATATCAAGTAAAGCAAAGAATAGTAGAATATTTAGCCGTAAAAAAACAATCTAGTGACCTAAATGCTCCTATAATATGTTTAGTCGGACCACCAGGAGTTGGGAAAACCACACTTGCTAAATCAATCGCAGAAAGCATAGGTAGGAATTTTGTTAAAATTTCTATGGGTGGTGTTGACGATGAATCTATTATTAAAGGTCATATTAGAACTTATATAGGGGCTCTTCCTGGAAAAATTATAGATGGGATAAAAAGGGCTAAAAGTTCAAATCCGGTATTTTTGATAGATGAAATAGACAAGATGGGAAGTAATTATAAAGGAGATCCTGCAAGTGCTTTATTGGAAGTTTTAGATAATAATCAAAATAAGTACTTTAAAGATAATTATTTGGAAGAGGAATATGATTTATCTAGAGTATTATTTATTGCTACTGCCAATGATATTAATTTGATACCGACTGAGTTGAAAGATAGATTAGAAATTATTAAAATAGAGGGGTATACTCAATTAGAAAAATTAGAAATTGCTAAAAATTATTTAATTCCTACAATATGTGATAATCATAAAATAAATAAAATAAAAATAAGTGATGGAGAAATATTAGATATAATAAACTTTTATACAAGGGAATCTGGAATTAGAGAGTTAGAAAGAATGATTTCCAAAATAGTTAGAAAAATAATAACAAATAAAATTTTGAATGAAAAGAAAATGTTATTGACAGTAAAAAGTTTAGATACGTATTTGGGTAAAAAAATATATGGAAACGATATAATATGTGACGAAATAGGAATAGTTAATGCTTTAGCCTGTACTAGTTATGGCGGAGAGGTTTTGAAAATAGAAGTAAATTATTATGAAGGTAATGGTGATTTAATTTTAACAGGATCAATGGGTAGTGATATGATTGAAAGTTCTAAAATAGCATTAAGTTATATTAAAGCAAGTTATAAATACTTTAATATAGATTATAATATATTTAAAAATGATATACATATTAATATTCCTGATATATCAACTAAAAAAGATGGCCCTTCTGCTGGAGTTGCAATTGTAACAAGTATTATAAGCGCTATTTCAAATTTGAAAATTAGTAATAAAATAGCAATGACTGGTGAAATAACTCTTAGAGGAAATGTTGTCAAAATAGGAGGATTAAAAGAAAAAATATTAGGTGCTTATATTAATGGAATAGATACAATATTTATACCATATTCCAATCTAATGGATATAGATGAAATACCAAAAGAAATAATGCAAAAAATAAAAATTATTCCTGTAAAAAAATATATTGAAATATATGAATATTTGGTAAAAAGAGATAATTTATGAATGTAATATTATAAATTGTCTTTTTTATTACATACTTTGTCAAAAAAAATAGATAAAATATATTTCATTTTTATAAATTATGTGTTAAAATGATTATAGTAGACGTTAGAATTGGAGGAATAAACATGGGTTTTATTAAAGGTTTATTTAATGATAAGGAAGAATCACAAGTAAATGGTAACGAATACTATGATATCAAAGCAGAAGATGCTGTAACAGAAGATGGTGGTGCAAAAATGATACTTTTGGAACCAAGGGCATATTCTGAGGCTCAGCAAATAGCAGACCATTTGAAAAAAAGAAACACTGTTGTAGTAAATCTAAAAAGAGTAACGAGTGATCAAGCTAAACGTATCATGGATTTTTTGAGTGGAACAATATATGCTATAAAAGGTAATATTCAAAAAATAGGTAGTGGTATTTTTCTTTGTACACCTAATAATATCAATGTTCAAGGTAAAATAACTGATGATTCAGAAAAAGATAAAGAAAAAGATGACGATAATATAAATTATGAGTGGTAAAAATACTTGAAAAATGAATTTAATTGTGCTAGAATATAAAGCACAACTTTTGAGGAACGGATGTTTATGAATATGGATAATAATAGGACTTTTAAAAATTATAGTCCCGAAGAGGTCGATAGATTTTTAGATCAAATTATCAAACAGGTTGAAAGAATGATTGAAGATAATAAGAATAAAAATAAGGAGATTATTCTAAAGGATAAAAGGATAGAAGAGTTGGAAAAAGCTTTAGCTAATACACGTAATGTGCATGAGAAACTTGCTCATTATGAACGTATGGAAGGAACTTTAAATAGAGCTATTATGATGGCCCAGAAAACTTCTGATCAAATTAAATCAACAGCCCATAGGGAAAGTGAAATAATTTTAGAAGATGCTAAACGAAATGCCAGCCGTATTGTAAACGAATCTTTACTTAAAGCAGAGAAAACAGAAATGGAAGCAGAAATGCTTAAGAGAAATATAAATATTTTTAAACGTAAACTCAGAGGTTTAATACAAGCTCAACTTGATATGGTTGATGACATTGAAAAAGTAGATTTTTAAAACAAATGATAGAGACGGTATGTAAATTAGGCTATAGAAAGTTCGTGGTTGATGGAAACGAATGCCGAAGTTATATATAGATCACTCTAGATGTGGATATGAAAATATTTTCGGTAACGCGTTATAGTATTGAGTGTATTTTTAATAAAATAAGGTGGTACCGCGGGTAAAACTCGTCCTTAGGGATTTGAGTTTTTTTTGTTATTATGCAATTATTAAACATATATATATAATTATAGTTAGGGGGAATTTGATACGGATTATAATAGTATAGATTTTAATAGAAAACTTAAAAATTTAGTTAATAAGAGAAAAGAACTAGTTGTTTATAGGGATAGTTTAAAATCGTCAAAATTGAAAGAACTAAAATCTACTAAAAAATTGATAGAATCAAGCTATAATGCTAAAATAAATAAAACTGATGAAAGAATTGAAAATCAAAAAGAAAAATTAGAAAATCTTAAAAATCAGATAGTAGATGCATCAGTTTTCGATCCTATAATAGGTGATATGTTAATTTACCTTATAAGAATTTATGAAGGTGAAAATTTTCATCATAGAGCTTTAGTATACAATGAATATGATAAATCTAAAGAAAGTTTTGCTAGGGTATTAATAAATAATAAAGTTAAAATTAACCGTGAAAACAATATTTCAAAACTTAATATATTAGTTAAAGAAGGGAATTTGATAGTTTTAAATTGGGATATGATTTCTGATGATAATGTATTATTTTATTATTTAAATGATTCTAATGATTTAACCAGAAAAGTAAAACTTAATAAATTTCCTTACTTAAAAGAATTTATAGATTTTGTAATATCTTATAAAATAGCAAAAAATATTAGAACAGAAATGTCTAAAGGAGAATTAGAAAATATAAAAAATGAATTTATATATAGTCACATAGATGATATAGAAAAATATTATGATATTGTTAAATTTGAAACAAAAATAAAAGAGGACAAAGAGTTAGAAGAAAAAAATAAGCATAGAGAAAAATTAATAAAAAGAGCAATCAAAGGATATCATAATTAAAATAAATAGGAGGTAAATATGAAATTTGAAGAATTAGATAAAAGAAAAAACAGTGAAGTGGAAGGTAGTTTGACTGAAAAATTTTTAAAAGAAAATTTACTTGAAAAAACAATAGAAAATAGAAAAAATAGTGAAAATTTTGTATTCTATGATGGCCCTGCTACAGCAAATGGAATGCCAGGTATTCATCATATGCTTGCCAAACTTTTGAAAGATACTTTCTGTAAATATAAGACTATGAAAGGATATCGTGTACTTAGAAAAGTAGGATGGGATACACACGGATTACCTGTTGAAGTACAAGTTGAAAAAGAGCTTGGATTTAATGGTAAAGGTGATATTGAAAAATATGGTATAAAAGAATTTAATAAAAAGTGTAAAGAAAGTGTATGGAATAACGAGGCTGCTTTTAAAGATTTTACAAATAAGATGGGACAATTTATAGATTTAAAAAATCCATATATAACTTATGATAACAATTATATCGAAACAGAATGGTGGATACTTAAAAAATTCTTTGATGAAGGATTGATTTATAATGGACTTAAAATATTACCATATTGTCCTAGATGTGGTACAGGTCTTGCGAGTCATGAAGTAGCCCAAGGATATAAAGAGATAACGGTAAATACTGTTACAGTTCCGTTTAAAGTAAAGAATCAAGATAATACATATTTATTAATTTGGACAACAACTCCTTGGACGTTAATTTCTAATGTTGCAGCCTGCGTAAATCCGCATGAAAAATATGTAAAATGTTTGTCAAAAGGATATAACTTTATAGTTGCAAAACAACTTGCTCATAAAGTACTTGGTGATGAGTTCGAAGTTGTAGAAGAATATACTGGTAAAGATTTAGAGTATTTAGAGTATGAACAATATATGCCTATTTTAAAAGTAAATAAAAAAGCATTTTATGTTACTTGTGATGAATATGTTACCATGGAAGACGGTACAGGAATAGTACATATAGCTCCTGCATTTGGGCAGGATGATTATGAAGTAGGACTTAAGTATGATTTACCAGTACTTAATCCAGTTGATGAAAATGGATGTTATACAGAAGGACCTTGGAAGGGAAGATTGGTTGTTGATAGTGAACTTGAAATAGAAATAATTAAATATTTACAAAAACAAGATAAGATATTCAAAAAGCAAAAAATGATTCATAATTATCCACATTGTTGGAGATGTAAGACTCCTCTTGTATATTATTCTAAGCCTAGTTTATATATTAAAGTAACGGATTTTAAAGATAAGATAATTGAAGCAAATAAAACTGTAAATTGGTATCCGGATTACGTAGGAGAAAAAAGATTTGGTAATTGGTTGGAAAATTTAAATGATTGGGCAATTTCTAGGAATAGATATTGGGGAACACCAATACCTTTGTGGGAATGTTCTTGTGGAGAAAAAATGATGATAGGTTCAAGGGAGGAACTTGTCAAAAATTCAATTGAAGATATAGATGAATCCATAGAACTTCATAGGCCTTATGTAGATGAGATACATATTAAGTGTCCAAAATGTGGAAAAACTATGTCTAGAGTCAAGGAAGTTATTGATTGTTGGTTTGATTCGGGTTCTATGCCTTTTGCTCAGTATCACTATCCATTTGAAAATAAAGAACTTTTTGAAACTCAATTTCCTGCAGATTTTATAAGTGAAGGTATAGATCAAACTAGGGGATGGTTTTATTCATTGCTTGTAATATCAACATTTATAACAGGTAAAAGCCCATATAAAAATGTACTTGTAAACGATTTAATAACTGACAAACATGGTCAAAAAATGCATAAAAGTAAAGGAAATGCAGTTGAGCCATTTACTGTTTTAAGCAAATATGGTGCAGATCCTATTAGATGGTATATGCTATATGCATCTCCAGTATGGACTCCACTTAGATTTGATGAAGAAGGAATTAAAGAAGTACAATCTAAATTTTTCGGTACTCTTAAAAATACATATACATTTTTTATGATGTATGCAAATATTGATAACATAGATCCAAAAGAGTATGAAATAAAGTATAAAGATTATGATGAAATAGATAAGTGGCTAATATCTAAATATAACAAATTAGTTAAAAATGTAACTTTAGCTATGGATAAATATGACCTAACTTCAACAACCAGAGAGATACAAAATTTTGTTGTTGAAGACTTGTCTAACTGGTATATAAGACGCAATAGAAGAAGATTTTGGGCTAGTGAAAATGATATATCCAAGCTTGCAGTATATAAAGTTACATACGATATATTAGTTGGCATTTGTAAACTTATCGCACCTATTGCGCCATTTACAAGTGAAGAAATTTATACAAAATTAACAGGAAAAGAATCTGTTCACTTAGAAGATTATCCAATTTATGATGAAAAATTGATAAATGAGAAAATAGAATCTAGAATGGATTTAGTAAGAGATTTAATAAGCCTTGGTAGAAATATAAGAGAGGATGTTAAGATAAAAGTTAGACAACCTTTAAGTGAGGCATTGTTAGATGCAAAAAATGAATCTTTAATTAGCGATTTATCTGATTTAATTAAAGAAGAGTTGAATGTTAAAAATGTTAAGTTCATCAAAGATGTTGAAAATTATATGAATTTTACAGTTAAACCTAACTTTAAAGAAGTAGGAAAAGTATTTGGATCGTTAATGAAAGAGTTTCAAGAAAAATTGCTTAACTTATCTTCTAACGATATAAATAAACTTCAAAATGGCGAAATTATCAAGATGATTATAGGAGATAAAGAATACGATATTAATTCAACTATGGTTGATATAAAAACAAATTCTAAAGAAGGATTTGATGTAGCAACAGATACAGATAATTTTATAATATTAAATACTGAACTTACCAATGATTTAGTTATGGAGGGCATTGCACGTGAATTAGTATCTAAGGTACAAAATTTGAGAAAAAATAAGGATTTTAATATAGCTGATAGAATAATTCTATACTATAATGGTGATGATGAAGTAACTGAGGCTGTAACTAAATTTGATGAATTCATAAAAAATGAGACACTTTCTATAGATATAGTGGTTAAATTTAATTTGCATGAAGAAGTGGATTTAAATGGGCATACTACTTATATAGATGTTGAACAAATTAAATAAAATCGGCGGAGTGTCGATTTTTTTTATTGACCATTAGGGGATTTAATGATATAATGAATGTGAAAGGTAGGAAAGTTAATGAAAAAAGGTTTTTTAGTGTTATTTTTGTTACTTATATTTAATGTATTAATTTTAAATGTTTCTGCTGTTGATGATCTATTTACAGAGGCAAATATATTATGCGATAAAACGTCCTTAAAAGTTGGAGAATCGACAAATTGTTTTATAAATATTAACACTAATGGATATTTAACACAATATCAGGGAAGTATTAATATTTCTAATGGATTAAAAATAGATAATTTTGTTTCATTGAATAACAATTTTAGTTTAAAAGCTGAATCAGGAAAAATTATTATTAATTCGGTATATCCATCTAAAGTAAATAATTTGAATTTAGTCCAATGTAAAATTACAAGATTAGAAAACGTTTCTGAAAATAATTTACAAATAGCTTTGAAGTCTGAAAAAAGTTGTTATGATACGACATTGTTAGGTGATGTTAATGGCGATGGTAAAGTAACAGTTGAGGATTCAGAATTAATTTTAAAGTATTATTCTGGTAGTATAACTCCAAATGAAAATGAAAAAGCAAGAGCAGATGTAAATAAAGATGGAAAAGTAGATTCAGACGATTCTATACTTGTTTTACAAATAATAGATTATATTAATGGGAATCAATCAAATGACAAATTTGTAGAAGGTCGTGGAGACGTTAATGGAGATGATAATGTAGATTCCGAGGATGCTGTGCTTATTTTGCAGTATTATAGTGGCTCAAAACAAAAAGAGGATTTAACTTGTGATGATGATAATTGTTCTAATGCTGATGTAAATAATGATGGTGAAATAAACTCCGAAGATGCTGTACTTATTTTGCAATATTATGCACATAAAATTGAACCTACTTCTAGTGAATTTAACGTTTGTAGTGAGTCAAATCTGACTGGTAGTGATATTCATTTTAATAATGATGTTGAAAACGTTAATGCTCCTGACACAGGCAAAATGCCAAAAATAATATTATATTCAATTGCATTTTTACTTGTCATAGGTGGTGCTATTTTGATTATAAAAAGTTTAAAGAAAGATGAGATATAAATAAAAAGATAATAAATTTTATCTTTTTTTAGTACAAATATTGTTCAGAAATATTTATTGTGCTATAATAAAACATTAGGTGATACAATGTATTGTTTAGAATTTGATGATTATATAAATTATAAGATTTACATTAATATAGATAGTGATGATTATAAATTTATTGAGGATTATCATGAGGGACTTGCTGCTACGAAACATAATAATGGAGTTTGTGGTTATATAGATGAAAATGGATATGAAACTTTATTAACAAAATATAACGTTGTTGGAGATTTTCAAAATGGAATGGCATTAGTGCAGAATAGACAAGGTTTATATGGTTTCATAAATAGAAAATTAAAAGAAGTAATTCCCTGTGAGTATTTATTTGCCATTAATTTTAAGTATGAATATACTGTGGTTAAAAATCAATTTTTAAACTTAATTATAAATAAAAATGGTCAAATTATAAAAAGTATCGAAGATGATATAAACTTTCAAAATATATCAAAAATATTGTATGAAAATAAACTTATAACAAAAAAACAATACAAAGAATCTTTTAATAATAAGCTTGTTGAGCAAAAAAGTGATGTAATAAAAAAAGTTAATTTAATGCCATTAATGAACCTAAAGACTTACTCTTACCACAATGATAAAGGAGAAAAAATAATACCTTATTATAATATTGAAAACAGAGATTTTAACAATGATCTTATAATAATAAGAGTTGATAAGAATGATATTAGAATTTTTAATAAAAAAGGAAAGCAAATTAAAATTTATTCTTGTATAGAAGCATCACTAAAAAATAAAAAAGAATTGTCGCAATTGTTGAAAAAATTTAGTTATAAATCATATAAAGTAGAAGAAAATTATCATGTGTCAACACTAAGATTTAATGATTCTATATATAATATATATGGTAAAAATGCTGATGAGTTATTACGGAACAAGATAATAACGTTAAATGAAATAAAGAATAGTATTGAAGATCAGGATACTATAAATTTAATTGAATATAAAATAAAAACGTTAGGATCATAAAATATTATTTTAAATTTAACAATTGATTGTATTAAATTTTTAATTGAATAATATGTTTTAGGGTGGTTTTATGAAAAAAATAACAGATTTTATAGTAAATAAAAAATATTTTATACTTATATTTTTTATAATTTTAACAGCGATATCAATAGTATTATCAAGTAAAGTAAATATAAATTATGAAATATCAAAATATTTACCTAATAATTCGGAAACAAAAATAGGTATTAATATTATGGACATGGAATTTGATAATAATTTGAGTACACTTAATGTAATGGTAAAAAATTCAAAAGATGATAAAAAATATTTAGAAAAACTCGATCATGTAAATAAAGTAGAAACAAAAAATAAAGATGAATATACTCTTTATGTATTAACTTTAGATGTAGCTAAAGATTCTAAACAGGCTAGTATGGTATATGATGAAATAAAAGAGTATTTTGGTGATAATTTAGTAGATACAAGTGGAGATGTATCAAGTTATAATAAAGCCGTATTACCTTTTTATATTATTTTACTTGCGGTTTTAAGCGCACTTGTAATACTTGTTATAATGTGTGAATCATATATAGAACCATTTTTATTTCTACTATCTATTTTAATTGCTGTCGTTTTAAATTATGGCTCTAATATAATGTTTTCAAGTGTATCAAATATAACGAGTTCAATATCTGCAATACTTCAAATGGCACTTTCGATGGATTATTCTATTATGCTTATGAATAGATATAGACAAGAAAGAACAAAAGAAAATAATAAAATTGAGGCTATGAAAGAGGCTTTATATAATTCATTTAAAGCTATATCAAGTAGTTCAGTAACTACAATAGTAGGCCTTTTAGCCCTAGTGTTTATGAGTTTTACAATAGGAAAAGATTTAGGTTTTGTGCTTGCTAAGGGTGTGTTGCTTAGTTTACTTAGTATATTTACAGTACTTCCATGCTTAATACTTATGTGTGATAAATTAATATATAAAACTAAAAAGAAAAGTCCAATTATAAAATTAAATATAGTAGGTAGAATATCTTATAAATGTAGATATATCGCACTTGTATTATTCATATTAATATTTATAGCTAGTTATTTTTTGAAAGGTAATTTGCAAATCGTTTATACACAATCGGGTACTGATGAAATAGAGGATGTATTCACATTAAATAATCAAATGGCAATTATATATTCAAATAAACATGAAGATACTATATCTAAATATTGTCAAAATTTAGATAAAAATAAAAATATAAATAGTGTGATGTGCTATGGAAATACTATAAATATGCCTTTAAAATATAATGAACTAAATAATAAGTTTAAACAATTAGGTAAAGATATTCAAGTAGAGGATTATCTTTTAAAAGTTGTTTATTATCATTATAATAACAACCTTGAAAATAATAAAATAAAACTTAATGATTTGCTTAACTTTATTAAAAGTGATATATATAACGATGATAGAATGAATAAGAATATAGATAATTCTATTAAAGATAACATAGAACTACTTAACAATTTTACTGATTTAAATAAATTAAAAAGTGCACGAACTATAAAAGAAATTGCTACTGCATTAGATATTAGCGAAGAGAATGTAACAGATCTATTAATTTATAATAATTCTAAAAACATAACAAATAAGCTTACAATAAAAGAATTTATAATTTTTATGAATAACTATGTGTTAACCCATGATAAATATAAAAATAGTATAGATAAAAATACACAAAACAATTTAAATAACATATCTAAATTTACTAATAAAGATACTCTAAACACAAAGTATACATCAATTGAAATGGCAAATTTGTTTGGAATAGATGAAAATACTGTTAATAGTTTGTACACATACTATTTAATTAATAATGAGATAGAAGATAAACTTTCTTTATATGAATTCGCAAATTTTACAAGTACGTTGTTTGATAGCGAGTATGGATCTTTATTCGATGAAAGTTTGAAAGAAAGTATAAATATACTTAAAATTTTTAGTAATGAAGAATTTATAAATACCGAAATGAGTATACAAGATATAGCTAGGATATTTAATCAAGATGAAAATACTTTAAAAATGTTATATCAAATATTGTTTGGTAAAACTGATATAGAGCTTTCTCCATATGATTTTGCCCAAGCAGTTATAAATAGTTCAATATATAATTTATTAGGTGATAAAAAGGAATCTTTACAAACGGTATATTCTATTATGAATAGTACCAATAATGATATTAAATATAATTATCAAGAATTAAGTATTTACCTTAGTACTTTGGGTTCTAAAATAGATGAACCCGAAATAAAAAAAATATATAGTTTTTATTTATCAGTTAATTTAAAACTAACGCCTTATGAATTTGTAGATTTTATTCTTTCTAATAAAAATAGCGAAGAGTTACGCAGTATAGATGAAAGTACATTAAATCTACTTAATCAACTAAAAATTATTATAAGCGGTGTATTAAATGATACAAAGTATACAGCAAAAGAATTATCCGATATTTTAAATGTAAAAGAAGATAACTTAAAATTAATATATTCACTATATAGTACAAGTGATAATGAATTGACTATATCATATCAAGATTTTATAAATTTACTTACTAGTGACATTTTAAAAAACGATATGTATAAAGATAATTTTGATGATTCTTCAAAAAACAAGCTTATGTTAGTAAACACTATAATTGAGGATTCAATTAACAATAAAAAGTATACAAAAGATGAAGTATATAATTTATTAAAAGAATTATCAAATAATCTAGATAAGCAATTAATAGATTTGATATACATATATTATGGAAGCAAGATGGAATATAATGATGATTGGACGTTAACTATAGAAGAATTTTCAAGGTATCTAAATGAAGAGATATTAACAGACTCTAGGTTTGATACTTATATAGATGATAGTATGAAAAAGAATATAATAGATTCTAAAGAAAGTATACAGGATTCTAAAAAACTATTAGTGGGCGACAAGTATTCGAGAGTTGTTATAAATACAAACTTACTACCTGAATCAAAAGAGACATTTAAATTTATTCAAAATACAAAAGATAATTTAAAAACTTTAGATGAATTCTATGTTGTAGGTGATTCACCAATGGCATATGAGATGAGTAAAACATTTAATTCAGAACTTAACTTAATAACTATACTTACAATGATATTCATATTTGTTGTAGTAGCTATTACATTTAAATCAATTCTAATACCAGTAATACTTGTATTACTAATAGAGTGCGCAGTATTTTTAACTATGGGTATATTGTCATTTATGGGGACTGTGTATTTTATATCTATATTAATAGTTCAAAGTATTTTAATGGGCGCTACTATTGATTATGCTATACTATATACATCATACTACCTTGAGGCAAGAGAAAATAATGATATCAAATCATCTATTATAAAAGCTTATAATAATTCAATTAATACAATACTTACAAGTGCACTTGTACTTATCATTGTTACGTTTATAGTAGGTAAATTCTCAAGTGAAGTAGCTGCTAAAATATGCATGACACTTTCACAAGGTACCCTTATTTCAGCACTCCTAATTTTAATATTACTTCCTGCAGTTATAGCATCTTGTGATAGATTTATTGTGAGAAATAGGAAGCATAGAAAATAATAAATTTCTATGCTTTTATATTAAAATAATAAAAATAATGACTAAATACAATAAACAATCTATTTGAATAAAATTAGGTGAGCCAGTAATATTAGGTAATAAATTAACTATAATGTACATGAATTTGTTATGGTTATAAATTAGTAATTTAAAAATATTAAATAAAAATGTAAAATTAATTAAATAAGTAAATAAATTAAAAAGCATTTGTTCAAATAGAAAAAAGCCTGTATTATTTATCATAATACTTGATAAAAATATAAAAATAGTATATATTTAAATCGGGATAGTGTTGATTTATGAAAAATAGATATATAATTTATTTAACAATTTTGTTAGCGTTACTCATTATTTATACAATATATAAGTTTATAAAAAAAGAATTCTTTAATAACAAAATAACATCATTAAAAGATTTAATATTAATATCAAACCTAATAACTTTCATTTATATATTTTTAAGTTACATGGGAGAATATCGTTACCATATGACTTATTTGAAAGCGATAATATTAATGATATCTTTAGCAATTTTAATATTTATTTATGGATTGATAAAAAATAAAATAAAAATATATACAAAAAATACTAAATATTATATAGTTTTATATTTAATATTACTTATAAGTATTACGATGTTCATGGGAAGGGGCGTAATAAAATTTGATTTTAAAAATTTTGAAAATTTTACAGTTTTTAACAATATAATTCCGTTTGATAGCATAAAAAAATTTATAATTCATTCAACATTTAAAACAAAAATATATCATATAGGTGGTAATTTAGTTATGTTAATGCCTCTTTCATTTTTATTAATTTTAAACAATGATAAATATAAAAATATATTAAATCAAATAAAAGTGATATTGCCTTTTACATTTATAATAGAACTATTACAGGTATTTTCATCTACTGGATCATTTGATATAGATGATATAATTTTAAATGTTTCAGGATCTATAATATTCACGATTATAATCACAAAATTTGATATTGCAGGAAAGCTTAAAAAAATGTTTTATAAAGATTTTAAATTAAAAGATAGTACAAAGTACATTTTATTTATTTTGTCGTGTATAATTCCAATAAGTTTTCTAATTGATAGTCTAATTATAACTATAAATAACTTATTAATATAAATATCATATAATATATTAGGAGGTTATAATTTTGAATTACGACTATAAATTTGGGAATACATTTTATAATTATTATGATCCATTTGGTATAGAAAGTAAGGAATACAAAATAATGGCACCGCCACAATCACAACCTGAACAGCCAGGGCTTGAATATATAATGGATCCAAGGCCAATATTTGATAATCCGAATTATGTAGGGTCAGGTAAACTTAAAGATAAAGTGGCTATTATAACAGGCGGTGATAGTGGACTTGGTAGAACATGCGCTGTATATTTTGCAAAGGAAGGAGCCAAAGTAGTAATACCTTATTATAACGAACATGTAGATGCGATGGAAACTAAAGAGTATATAGAATCTTTAGGTGGAGAATGCTTACTTTTATCTGGAGATATAACTGATAAAAATTTTTCTAAAGAAATAGTAAAAGCCACACTAGATAGATTTGGTAAAATAAATATTTTAGTAAATAATGCAGGAGTACAGTATCAACAAGATACGTTAGAAGATATTTGTGATGAACAGTTCGATTGGACTATGAAAGTAAATGTATATGGAATGTTTTATTTAACTAAAGAAGTTTTGCCTTTTATGCATAGTGGAGATTCTATAATAAATTTATCTTCAGTAACTACATTTTATGGGGATCCCCAACTTATTGATTATGTAACTACTAAAGGAGCAATAGTTGGATTTACACGAGCACTAGCTAGGAACCTAGCTTTAAAAAACATAAGAGTAAATGCAATAGCACCTGGATTTTTTTGGACACCACTTCAACCTGCTTGTTGGGTAAGTGAAAAAATTCCTTCGCTTGGTGCTAATGCAGCTATGGCAAGGGGAGCTATGCCATATGAACTTGGAAGTACATTTGTTTTTTTGGCAAGCGATGATTCAAGTTATTTGACAGGTCAAGTTATACATAATAATGGTGGCGAAATAATGGGATAGTTTATCTATTCTTTTTTTATAAAAAGCTTGACAGGTAGGGGGGGGGTAATGATATAATAAAATTGTTATAAAATGGAGGGTTTTATAGATAATGATAAAATATAATTTATAGAGATAGAAACTGAAGAAAAATTAAATTATGTATTTTCCTTTTTAAATAGTGAGTTAATGGAGGTATAAAATGAACTATGAAAAAAAACGAAACGCTAAAGAAATAATAACTGGATTTAATACTAAGTATTATGAAGACGAAGTTATAAAATTAGAGAAACGTTTAGATAATCTAGAATCTGGAATTGACGAATATCATGGAATTTATTCATTCAAGTCTAATAAAATATTAACTGATAGAGAAAGAAAAAAAAGAATTAGTGAAGTAGAAAAAGAACTTAAAATAAAGAGAAGACAATATATAGAAGTAAGGGACGTAATTGAACAATTGAAAGATGGATTGCATGAATTAGAGGAAATAACTGAAGAAGCATTATTATATAGCAGTCTTGATTATTTTATATCTGTTCTTAATAATGACTCTAGTAAAGAATCACAAGTAATAGATTTATATAATAATCATTATAAAAAATCATATTTTAAATCAAATGAATTATTAAGAGATAAATCTTTAAAAATACAAAGTTCTATGAAAAAAACACTTTTAAAAATGTCAAAAGCTAAAACAATCGTTAAAGGATCTGCAGATATTGATTTTTATTTATCAGATACTGGTTATGACATTGATAATTTGTATTCTAATTTATCAATTGAATTAAAAGATGAGTATAGACATCATTTAGGTGGATTGGGCGTTGATGTTGAAAGAATAAAAGAAGCTCGAAAAAAGATTAATAGTAATAAATTAGAAATAGGTATTGTTTTTTGTGAAGAAGCTGAAATAAATAGCAGATACCAATATTTAGAATATTTCAATAAAAATTATAATTCAAAAAAATCAAGTGAATTTTTACAATTAGAAAAGCAATATAAAGATATTTTCTTTTTATCAAGACATATATGGTATATTAAAGAAGTTTTAGAGAGCTTTAAAAGTACATATATATCTAATTCTGAAATGTATCAAGGCTTACAAGAACTGGCAGAAAAAAAAGAAGCGGATTTATATAAACTGCAAGAAAAAGCTGATAAAAATTATCAAAGTTTAGGAATTGAAAATATAATGATGAATGAAAAAAGGTTAAGGTCCTTGTACAAGGAGATAGAAGAGTTAAATCCTAATATTGATAGTAAAAGAATTTTTAAAATAAAATATGAGATGAATGAAATATTAAAACAATATCCAGAATTAAATAAGCCTGAATATTATAAATATATAGAAAAAACAAGTAAAGAAGTTCAAGAAAAATATAGTGCTGACGGTTTACAACAATCTACACTTAAAACCGGTATACAATCAACAGAAGAAACAAATGAATATTCAAAACCTGAAGTAGATACTCCATCATACGATGAAGCTGATAAGGAAGTAGAAATTGAGAGTATAGGACAAATCGAAATACCAGAGGATATTCAAATAGTTAGAAGTTCATTATATCAAAAATATTTAATAGAAAAATTAAAGAAAACTGAGCTAGGTAAAATTCCGTTTTCTAATTATATAGAAAAAGTAGCACCATATGCTAAAGATTTAATAAAAATAGAAAAAAAGAGAGAACAACAAGCACACACGGTGTATAAAGAATATTTAAAATATTTTGCTTCATTAAAAGATAAAAGTTATGCGATGAAATTTTCAGATTTTGCCTCGAAAAAATATGGAATATCTGATATAGATATACCAATTGAATATACTATGGATGAAGAAAAAGGAAGACAGATATAATGAATGATATAGAGTCTAAAAAAAATGAATTAAATTTAGAAATACGAAGTTTATTAGCGATTATAGACATGATTGATGGTATATCATATGATTATCCCAATTATGAAGAGGGTACTTTAAATGAAAGCGATTATTTGGATCAGCAAAGGTTACTAGTAGCAGATGCTAAAGATAGATTGATGAAAATATTTAAAGATTAATGCATTAAATATACAATAGATTTGGCAAAATCAAAAATTAAAGATGGAGGGCTAAAATTAGCTCTCCTTTATTATATTTTAATGATTGGTTTCTTGGTTTATAGAAATACCTATAAATAATTTAATTGACAATTAATTATTTTTGGAATATAATGAAACCATCAAAGAATACAGTATTATTTAATAATAAAGATTATATATCTAAAAAATATGTCGACATAAAATTAGAAGGTGTATTATGAATCAAGAAAATATTGGTAAATTAATCAAAGAAATAAGAAAGAAAAATGGTTTAACGCAACAAGAGTTCGCAAACAGATATAAAGTTACATATCAAGCAGTAAGTAAGTGGGAAAATGGTAAAAATATTCCAGATATATCAATATTAAAACAGATATGTAATGATTATAATATAGATATGAATAGTCTTTTAGAAATTAAAAAAAATAAAATTAATAAAACTTTAGTAATATTAATTTCAGTAGTTTGTTTATTAGTACTTTCATTAATTGTAATGTTTAATTATAAATCTGATGATTTTAGTTTTAAGGCATTATCAACGACCTGTGATGATTTTAATCTTTTTGGATCTATTGCCTACAATAATTCCAAAACATCTATTTATATATCAAATATTACATATTGTGGAGAAAACAATAATGCAACATATAAAAAAATAAACTGTACTTTATATGAAGATCAAAAAGATATTAAAACAAAGATAGATAGTTTTTCGTATAATGGTGAAATAACGCTTAAACAATTCTTAAAAAAAGTAAGTTTTAATGTTGAACATTTTTCTAAATCTTGTAAAATGTATTTAGAAAACTCATTATATCTAGAAATAGAAGCCAAAACAATAGATAATAAAGATGTATTCTATAAAATTCCTTTAACTTTAGATGATTGTAATTAATTCAACCATAAGTTGAGAAACTCAACCATTATTTTATTGATTTTACCCATGATTTATTATATGATTTAACTGGAGGTAGAAGATGAAGAAATTATATGTAATAATTCCAACAATAGTTTTAATTTTAAGTTCAATTTTTGTTATACTTTCTCTAAATCAAATTAATACTGATAGTGTTAAATTTAAGCAAGAGTATGAATCATTAAATAATAAAGTTAATGATAGTGGTAAAAAATATAGAAATATAACTATAGCAAAAGACAATCCATTCGTATATAAAACAGCGGAAGATATAGTTGATATGATGGATAAAAAAGAATCTTTTATAGTATATTTTGGGTTCAATTCTTGTCCTTGGTGTAGAAGTGTTTTACCAACTTTAATAGATGTTTTAAAAGATCTAGATATAGATGAAGTATATTACGTAGATGTTAAAGATATACGTGATGTAATCGAAATAAAGGATGATAAGTTAAAAACTACTAAAAAGGGGACAGATGGATATTATAAATTAATAGATAAACTTAAAAATGTTTTAAAGGATTATGAATTAACTGATGATGGGGAAACATTGAAAACAGGTGAGGCCAGGATATACGCACCTAATATCGTAAAGGTAGAAAAAGGTGAGGGAGTCAAAATAGCTACTGGGGTAAGCAAACTCCAAAGCGATGCTTATATGAAATTAACAGATGAAATGATTGAAGAAACATATAATGAATTTAAAAGAATATTAAAGTAAGGAACTTTTGTTCCTTTTTATTTTGTCGTGTGTTATAATATTGTTACCTGGAGGATTTATGGAAGAATATAAAAATATAGAAAGAAGTATTATTAAAAAATATAGAAAAGAAATATGGGCAAAATTTATAAAAGCAATAAAAGAGTATGAATTGATTTGTGAAAATGATAAAATTATGGTATGTATTAGTGGTGGTAAGGATTCATTTTTACTTGCTAAATGTATTCAAGAATTAAAGCGTCATGGAAAAATTCCTTTTGATGCTTATTATGTAGTTATGAATCCAGGATATACTGCAGAAAATAAAAATTTAATACTTGAAAATGCTAAAAAATTAAATATTAAAATAGAAATGTTTGAAAGTGATATATTTAATATAGTATATAATTTAGATAATCCTTGTTATTTATGTGCTAGAATGAGGAGAGGTTACCTTTATAGTAAAGCCTGTGAGCTTGGGTGTAACAAAATTGCTTTGGGACATCATTTTGACGATGTAATAGAAACAACACTTCTTTCTATGTTTTATGGATCAGAAGTTAAAACTATGATGCCGAAACTTCATAGTACTAATTTTGAAGGCTTAGAGCTTATTAGACCGCTTTATCTAATAAAAGAGCAAGATATATTATCTTGGGTAAACTTTAACAATTTAAAATTTTTAAACTGTGCTTGCAAGTTTACCAAAGAATGTTCAAATAAAGAGGAAGTTAGTAAAAGAATAGAAATGAAAAATCTAATTAAAAACTTAAGAAAAATAAACAAAAATGTGGATAATAACATTTTTAAAGCTCTTGATAATGTAAACCTTAACTGTGTACTTGGCGTAAAGGAAAATGGTATTTACAAAAGTTTTAAAGATAATTATGATAACAATTAATTTATTTTTCTAAAAAAATGTGCATAACAAATTAAACAATCTAATAGGTTTGTAAAAAATATTAATTTAGGAGGTTTGAAAATAATATATAGATCAACTATATTTTTCTAATTAATATAATATAACAGGTGGTTGTAATATGCTTAGTGATTGGAAATTTTATGTTATTTTGTATATTGTTTTTACTATATTGTTTAATCAAAATTATAAAATATGCACTAAATATATGAAGAGTAGTGTGTCCTTAACAATACTTTTAGAACTTATTGCATCAATTGTTTGTATAGTGTTAATACCGTTATTCAAATTTAGATTTTCTAAAAATATAAGTGTATACATTTTCATTTTTATTGCCATTATTTTTTATACATTGCATAATAGACTTTCCACAGTATCAAGAAGTGGACTCGAATCATCCACATATATAATTATAAAACAATTACCTTCAGTCTTTATGATATTAATTGGCATATTATTTTTTAAGGAACCATTTATAATTACTAAAATAATAGGAGCGTTTTTGATTATATTTAGTAATATATTAATATTTTATAAGAAGGGCTCATTTAAAATAGATAAGTATGTATTGCTTGGAATAATTGCTAATATATGTATGAGTATCGGTATGATTATAGATGTTAATTATTCTAATGAGTTTAATATTGCAATTTATGTATTTTTTATAATATTTGTGCCAGTTATTATTATGTTCTTGGTAGAACGTGTCAGGTTAAAAGATATAATTTTAGAATACCAATATCAAGATAAATTAAGCTTGTTTATAACGGGAATCTGTTTTTCACTTATGATGGTAGTTAAAATTAAATCCTATAATCTTGGAAATGCAAGTGTAGTTGCTCCCATCTCTAGTTTATCAGTTATACTAAGTATAATTTTTGGATTTTTATTTTTAAATGAAAAAAACAATTTGATAAAAAAGATAATTGCAAGTGTATTTATATTGTTGGGAGTATTTTTAATTAATTTGTAATGACTATATATAAGTATATAAATCAAAAATTTTTTAAGTTACAATTTTAATGATTTATTTTAGAAAATAAAAAAACATTTTTTAGATGGTTGGTGTTTATGGAAAGATTTAAACAGGTTAAAATGGCGAGTATAATCGGGATAATTGGTAATCTATTTCTACTTATAATAAAATCTACAATAGGTTTTATGACTAGTAGCCATGCTATGATTGCTGATGCATTTAATAGTGCTGGCGATATCATAGCTAGTTTAATGACGTTTATAGGTAACAGAATTGCTAGTATTCCATCTGATAATGATCATAATTTAGGACATGGTAAGGCTGAATATATTTATTCTATGTTAATAAGTATAATTATGATACTGATGGGGTTATCTGTTTTTAAAGACGCATTCAATTCTATTTTTTATCACGCTTCATTGCATTTTTCTATATGGTTGGTTGTTGTTTGTATTATAACTATAATAGTTAAATTTAATCTGTTTATATATACTGATAATTTAGCTAAAAAGTATAATAACTTACTTGTTAAGGCTAATTCTAAAGATCATAGAAATGATTGCTTTATAACTTTTTTCACACTTATTTCATCAATCCTTACTTATTTTAAGGTGCCTTGTTTTGATGGCGTTATAGGTTCATTAATTGCATTTTGGATGATAGTAACATCAATGAAAATATTTAAGGAAAGTTATGATGTACTTATGGATACATCTATATCAGAACAAACAAAAAAAAGAGTTTATGAAATAATAGAAGGACATAAAGAGATAAAAAAAATTACCCATTTTAATTCAACTCCAGTAGGTTATAGATATCAAATATCATTTACTATATACGTAGATGGTAACTTATCCACATTTGATAGCCATAAAATAGCTGATAACCTAGAAAAAGAAATAGCTAAAAAATTAGATGAAATATATTTAACAGTTATACACGTCAATCCTATTGAAATAGATAATAAGTAAAAAAATAAAGGGATGGTGATTATATGGCAAATTTTGAAGATTTTTTAAAATTAGATATTAGAGTAGGGACTATTATAAGTGCTAAAATATTCGATAAAGCAAAAAAGCCTGCTTATAAATTAGAAATTGATTTTGGTAGCGTAATAGGCATAAAAAGATCATCCGCTCAAATAACAAATATTTATAATGTCAACGACTTAATAGGAAAACAAATACTCGCAGTTGTTAATTTTCCACCTAAGCAGATTGCAAATTTTATCTCAGAGGTATTGGTACTTGGAACCTATAGTAAAAATGGAGTAGTATTAGTTATTCCAGAAAAACAAGTATCTAATGGAGATAGGATAGGTTAATGTATTATACAAATTATAACTCTAAATTTGGAGAGATTGTAATAGTTAGTGATGGTGAATCAATTTTAGAATTATTTTTTAAAGAACAAAAACATTTTGACTATATCATAACAAAAAATGTAATTTTAAAAAATAATATTCCTATTTTAAATGAAACTTGTAAATGGTTAGACAGATATTTTAATAAAGAAAATCCTTCTATAAAAGAATTACCATTAAAGTTTGTGGGAACTAATTTTAGGAAGTTAGTATGGAATTTACTATTAGATATACCATATGGAGGTACTACTACCTATTTATATCTTGCAAATAGGGTATCTAAAATATTAAATAAAAAAATGAGTGCACAAGCAATCGGCGGAGCCGTAGGGCATAATCCAATTGCTATAATAGTTCCATGTCATAGGGTAATTGGAACAAATGGCGATTTAACTGGATATGCATATGGATTGGATATAAAGAAAAAATTACTTGATTTAGAAAAAAATAATATATGATAGATATTGGAATAATATTAATTAGGTGATATTATGGAGTGTAAAGTAGATAAACCTTATCCTAAGGTAGAAGTAGAAAAACCTAATATAGAATATGCAAAACTCTTATTTGAAGATTATAGTGGGGATGTGAGTGAACTTTCTGCTATTACGCAGTATGTGTATCAGAAATTTGAAAAATTTAACGTAGATAGAGAATTTAGCGATACTCTATCTGAAATAGCCATGGTAGAGATGAAACATTTAGAACTTTTAGGTGAAACCATTAAATTACTTGGTATTGAACCTAGATTTATATTTAGTGACAACTATGGCATGATAAAACATTGGAATAGTAGTTTTGTAGATTATACAACTAATATAATTGATATGTTACTTAACAATATAAAAATAGAGGAAGAAACTATTGCAAGATATCAATATGATATTAATGTAATAAACGATAAATATATAAGGAGAACTTTATATAGAATCATAGAGGATGAAGAAATGCATATAAAGTGTTTTAAAAGATTGCTTAATAAAATAGGCTTTAATTGTTGATTTTAATAATTAATGAAAATTGTATCATACGTGATAACAATTTTTTTGTTTTTAATTATTTTTATATAGATATGTGTTATAATAGTAAAAAAATTAAATTGCAACTAAAACTGTACAAAAAACAACTTAAAATTGGTAGAACGCAACCTATATATTTAATATAATTTGGCTAAGAAAGGAGGAAGTATGAACTTAGCAGATAATTTAAAAAAGATAAGAAAAGATAATAACTTATCACAGGAACAACTAGCAGAAAAACTTGGAGTATCAAGACAATCAGTATCTAAATGGGAATCAGGCCTTGCATATCCAGAGATGGATAAGGTAATACAGATATGTAAAATGTTTAATCTTAATATGGATGAATTACTTAATAAAGATATAAGTGAGGTTAAAGAAACTAAAGAATCAAAATCACGAGTAAACAAATTTATAGATGATTTTTTAGAATTTATAACTAAAACATTCAATATGTTTTCAAGTATGAAATTAAAAACAAAAATAAAATGCATATTTGAACAAATCATAATTATTGTTTTACTTATTTTAATGTTTTTGATTTTTGGTTCAGTACTTAGTTTTATAGTAAGTAGAATATTTAGAGGCTTTGATTATATAGGTGCATATTATTTTATATATAATATTTTAGAAGCTTTTTATGTAATATTTGCTTTAATATTTGGATCAGTTATATTTTTTCATATTTTTAAAGTCAGATATTTAGATTATTACGTAGTAGTAAAAAATAAAGAATTAGATTATGTAGAAGATAAAGAAATGGAAAAAGTATATTTAGAAAAAAAGCCAGAGACCATAATTATAAGAGATCCTAAACATTCCGAATATGGATTCATAAAAGGTTTATTTAAAATATTATTATTCTTAATTAAAGCAGTTATAATATTCTCATCATTTTTCTTATTATTTTTACTTGTACTTGAAGTTATTACTTTTATATTATCATTTGTAATTATTAAATCAGGTTTATTTTTTGTAGGATGTTTAATCGCACTTGCCTCATCAATTTGTTTAACTTTAACTATATTATATATGATGTATAAAATTATATTTAATAAGAATATTAACAAGTCTAAAATATTTATATCATTTATAAGTTCTATTATATTCGCTGGAGTAGGTATTGGACTTACTTTAGTTGCATTTAAAGATTTTACTTACATTAGTGATTTAAATTCTAAATATTATATTGATGATACTTATACACTAGATATGAATGACAATTTACTTATAGATGACTTTCACAATGTAGAATTCGTTGAAAGTGATACAAATAATATTGATATAACTTGTAAACATTCAAAATTTTATACTTTTAAAATTTATAATGAAAGTGAAAATATTTATTTTAACGTATTTGAAAAAGAAAATTTTATGGAACAATTAAGAGAAGGTATCAAAGATTTTATTGATAAAAAAATAATTGATTATGCAAAATATAAAATTTATATCAAAACATCTAAAGAAAATATAGCTAAGTTAAAAGAAAATCGTAGAAATTTTATAGAATTACAAAATCAAAGATATAATGAAGAGTTAAGTTATCAAAATAGAATAGATGAGTTAAATGATAAATTAGAAGAAAAGCAAGAAAAGATATATGAACTTGAATTTGAGCTTGAAAATAAAGAAATTAGAATATCTGAACTTGAAGATACTATAAAAGCTTATTTAGATGATAATTAAAAAAGGCCAAATGGTCTTTTTAATTTAAAATTTTATCTATAATTTTATCATCAAAATCAAAAATCTTATATTTATTAGGTATTCTTTCACTACCTATTTCTATCAAAAAACTTCTTAATTCTAAATTTTGAGAATCTTCTATATTATTCATTAAAGCATCTTCTCTTGTTGTAAAATCAAAAGAAATTCTAACATTAGCAAATTCATTATCATCATTATCAAAGAAAGTATTATAAACATTATTTGTATTAATGATAACTGCAATACCTAAATTTTTACATTTTCTAATTAGACGATTTAAAAATTTATCTCCTTCCTCACTAGATAAAATATCACTAGCCTCATCAATAGCAATAACGATAAAAGGTATTTTTTCTATTCCTTCTATATTATTATATGAATCAAAATCTTTTGCATAATTTTCTATCAACAAATTTTCTCTTTTTTCAACTAAATCATCTATAACTTTCATAGCTATATCTTTATTACTCATAACATTACAATAACTATAATTAGATTCTGCGTAACATTTTAACTCAACTCTAGTTGGAGAGATTGGTATTATTTTTAATTTTTCACAAGGATTTTTATTTATCAATTCAAGTAGTATTTCATGCATCATAATAGATTTACTTGTACCAGTAGATCCAGTAATTAAAATACTTGGATTATCCTTTATATTTATTTTTAAATTATCGTTATCGTTATATCCTAATATAACCTCAAAATTATCACGTTTTTCTTTTAAAATTTCACTAAATTTCATACCATCACCTTAATAATTATATCATTTTTCTTTTGTTAAATAAAGATATCTGATATAATAAATTTGGTGATAATGTGGACTATGTAAATAAAGTGTTGGATAGATTATCTAAATCAAAATTTAGAAGTAGCTTTCATCTAGATAAAAAAGATATAGATTATATTGATAAAAAAGGATTAAATGAAATTAAAACTCACGCTTTAAAATTTATAAATGATAGATTAGCTCCTAAATATATAGAAAATGATGGAAAACAAACGCCTATCAAAGGACATCCTGTATTTAAAGCAGAGCATGCAACAGCTACTTGTTGCCGTGGGTGTTTATTTAAGTGGCATAAAATACCTAAAGATAAAGAACTTAAAGATGAAGAGATTAAGTATATAGTCAAAATAATAATGACTTGGATAGAAAGGGAGTACCATGATTTTAAACGTTAGCGGTAGAACTGATATTGTAGCTTTTTATACGCCATGGTTTTTAAATAGATTAAAAGATGGCTTCATAGATGTAAGAAATCCTTTTTATCCTAAAAATGTAAGTAGAATATATTTTGAAGATGTAGATTTAATTTTATTCTGTACTAAAAATCCTATACCTATAATTCCATATTTAAAAGATATAGATAAAAAAATAGTTTTTCATATAACTCTTACTCCATATAAAAAAGATATAGAGCCTTTTGTACCACCTAAAGGAGATATAATTGAAGCAATAAAAAAAATATCTAATATAATAGGAAGTGAAAATGTATATGTTAGATATGATCCAATTTTATTAAATGATAGATATAATATAGATTATCACATAAAAGCTTTTGACAGTATGACTAAAAAATTAAATGGTTATGTTAAACATATAATAGTTTCTTTTATAGATGAATATAAAAATGTTAAAAAGAATGAAAAGATTTTAAAACTTAAAAAATTATCAAAAGGTGATTACAAAAAGATTGGAATTAATTTTAGTAAAAGCGCTAAAGAAAATAATATGACAGTTCAAACTTGCAGTGAAGAAGAAAATTTGAGTGAGTATGGATTTATAAAAGAGGATTGTATGAGCGCACAACAAGCTTTTAAATTAACAGGCAAAACTGATTTTAAAAAGTGGGCATCTAGAAATAACAAAAACTGCAATTGTGTAGCTATGGTAGATATTGGAGCATACAACACCTGCAAGCACTTCTGCAGATATTGTTATGCCAATTTCGATGAGGATAAAGTAAATATCAATTATAAAAATCACAATCCTGAAAGTTCATTATTAATAGGTGAAATTTTAAGTGATGATGTAATAACAAGAAGGAAATGATATTGTATAATTTTATAAATAGATATATAATAAATATGGTGATGATATGAAAAAGAATTTAATAATAGTTATTTCAATTTTGTTTGTTCTAATAATTTCTTTATTAGTTATAAAATTAGCTCCTATGGGAAGTAAAAAAATTTTTATGGGAGCATCACTTATAGAACTTGAGGTACCAAAAATGTCAGTTGTAGAAAGCGAGTGTTGCACATACTCTGCAACATTTAAAACATTAAGAGGTGCAAAAATTGTAAAAAAAGAACTTGACGATATTATGAATAAATATGAAAAAATATCTTGTAATGGTAGTGTATATTATTATGATAGATTAAAAAATATAACTATAGAAAATTATAGTATAGAAGAAAGTTTCTTATTTAGTAAATTTAAAATAGACTATCAAAGAGGTAATATATGTGAATTTTAGTGTAAACTAAAATTTTTAAAAATTTTTTCTATTGACAGACTGGGGGGGGGTATGGTACAATTTAATTGTAATGATAAGGAGGATTGTTATGAAAAAAATTAAATTAGGGGTTTTTGCGTTTTTATCACTTTTATTAGCTCTTACATTTACTAATGTTAAGGCTTTAGATCTTAATAGTGGTGATAGTATAGCTACTAAACTAGGTGAACTAGGGGATGGTGATTCTACACTAAACCTTGCTGCAGGAACATATACTGAAGATATTACAATCGATAAAGATGTAAAGATTATAGGTGCAGAAGAAGGCGGATCAATTATAGAAGGTACTATTACTGTTGCAGCTGGAAAAAAACTAACTATTAGAGGAGTAACAATAAAATCAACTGATGGAGAGGCTACTATAGTAACAGTTGAAGATGGAGCAACATTAGATATTAGTGATAGTGAAATTTACTTTAACGATAAAAGTAACGTTGATTTTGGAGACTCTACTGTAGGAATTCTTGCTAATGGAAATACAACTATTGATGTAACTGGAACAACAATAAATGCTAAATATGGTATTTGGGTAAAAGGATCAAACAATACTTTAAGAGTTACTGGAAGTGATATACACGGATATTCTGCAATAGATGTATCAAATGGTAAAGTTGCAGCTAGAGAAAATAGTGTAACTGTTAAATCATCAACACTTACAGGACATAATATATATCCAGCAAATGCTGATAATGATTATGGAACAGTAGTATTTGGAGATCAAACTGAATCAAGTTTAGTTATTGAGGAAAATTCTATAGTAACTAATGCAACAAGTAATAATAAAGAAGATTTGATTTTAATTGGAAGTGAATATACTAAATCAACATCAAACACATTTATTATTTCAAATTCAACACTTGATAATACAAATGCAAATAGTGTAGTATTTAATCTTGGAGAAGACACTGAAGCTTCTAATACTATAATGTCTACGGGTAATACTATAAAAGGTGATGTTTATCCTGCATCAGAAGAAATTTTATATGTAACACTTGTTTTAGATGATGGATCTGAAAGTGGAGATGTTACTTTCACTATACCAAAAGAAAATGCAAATGAAATATTAAAAGCAGCATTAAAAACATTTGAAGAAAGTATGCTAGAAGATAATATCAAAATAGAAGGATACTATAAAGATGACGAATATAAAGAAGCTTTCAATTTAGAGGAAGTACTTGAAGAAAACGCTACAATATATGTTAAAGCATCTGAGGTTAAAGCTGATACTGTTGATGCTCCTAATACACTTGATAATATAGGATTATATATTGGATTAGGTGTTGTTAGTTTAGCTGCTTTAATATCAGTATTAGTAGTTGTATCAAGAAAAAAAGCTTATAATAAATAATATTGAAATAGATAATTGTTTAATAAAAATTCGTAAAGATAGTAAAAAATATTAGTCTAAGTATGACTAATATTTTTTTACAATTCATTGTATTTAACGTTTATATTATGTATAAGTTTTTACATCATATTAATTAAAAAAACAACTAATATTTTATTTATACATAAAAAGTGATATAATAAATAGGGTGATTAAATGAAAAAAATAGTAACTTTGTCTTTATTATTGGTTGTATTTTTAATTACCGGTTGTGGAAAAGAAAAATATATTACCTGTAATATAAATTTAAAAAATGATGTTGAAGATTATACTCAAAATTCAGTTTATAAAATCTATTATAAAAATAATTATGTTACTAGAATAGAAAAGAATGATGTTTATAAGTCAGAAGAAAAATCTACTTTAGATTATTTTAATGAATATAAAAATTTAGAGTACAGCAACTTGAATGATTTATATGGTGGGTATAGCTATAACATTGAATATATAAATGATAGTATTAATATATCATCTGTTATAAATATAGAAAATGTTGATTTAAAAAAAATGATATTAGATGGGTATTTATCCAGTGAATATGTTGTTTCTGGCAAATTGACAACCAGTGGGATACAATATTTTTACAAATCTAAAGGTGCTACGTGTGACATATAATTTTATGGAGGTATTAAATTATGTTTGAAAATAAAAAAATATTTGTGCTAGGCATGGCTAGAAGTGGGTATGAAGTATCAAAATTACTTAGTAACCATAATAATAAAATAATAGTTACAGACAAAAAAGATCAAGATTTGAATCATATTCAAGAATTAGAAAATTTGGGTGTATCATTTATAAAAAGTGAAAATCCTATTGACTTATTAGATGATAGTTTTGATTTAGTGATTAAAAATCCTGGAATAAGATATGATCATCCTTTGATTTTAAAAGCTAATGATTTAGGTATAAAAGTTGTTAATGAAGTTGAAGTAGCATATCATTTCTTACCTAAGGATGTATATATAATAGCGGTAACTGGTTCTAATGGTAAAACAACAACTACAACTTTATGTTATGAATTTGCTAAAGCTACAGGAAAAAGAACTCATTTGGGAGGCAATATAGGGTATCCTTTCTCACAAATTGTTAACGATATAAATCCAAATGATATAATAGTGCTTGAAATTTCTGCTCAGCAGTTACATGACTGTTATGATTTTAAACCTAATATAAGCATTTTAACTAATCTTACTCCAGTTCATATAGATTTTTTTGGCGATTATAAAAATTATATAAACAATAAATTAAGAATATTTATGAATCATACAAAAAATGATATAGCTATTTTAAATAAAACAAATAATGATGTGTACGAAGCTACAAAAAACATTAAATCCAATAAATTATATTTTTCCAACATTGAAGATAAAGATTCTAAAGCTTATATAAGTGATTCTGCAATTTATTATAATGATGAAAAGATAATAGATTTAGATGATATAAGAGTAAAGGGTATGCATAATTATGAAAATATAATGTGTGCGATAATTGCGACTAAAGAAATAGGAATAACAAATGAGCAAATAAAATCTGTATTAAATAAGTTTGCTGGAGTGGAACATAGAATAGAGTTTGTTGATAAAATTATGGGAAGAGAATTTTATAATGATTCAAAGGCAACAAATGTTAAATCAACTGAAATAGCATTGAATGCTTTTAATACGCCTACAATACTTATTATGGGAGGATTAGATAGGGGGCATTCATTCGATGAATTGAGTGATGATTTAACAAATGTAATTCATATAGTATGTTATGGTGAAACAAAAGATAGGATTAAAGATTTTGCTTTAAAAAATAATGTTGAGTGTACTGTATTAAATGATTTAATAGAGGCGACAAAATACGCATTTAACATATCGAATGAAGGAGATACTATTTTATTGAGTCCTGCATGTGCTTCTTGGGATCAATTTGACAATTTTGAACAACGTGGCAATACATTTAAAAAGGTAGTTAGCCAGTTAATGAATGAAAAATAATTTTGTATTAGTAAAAATTTGATTAAAAATGAGTAAAAAAAACATTATATATTAATTATAAGAATCATAAACACATTATTGAAAAAAATAAAACGAAAGGGAAATTAATATGAAAATAAAAGACGTTATAGGAAGAGAAATATTGGATTCTAGAGGAAATCCTACTATAGAAGTAGATGTAGTATTAGAAAATGGAGTAATAGGTAGAGCTGCTGTACCTAGTGGTGCGTCAACCGGTGAAAGAGAAGCATTAGAAATGCGAGATGGTGATTCCCGTTATATGGGTAAAGGAGTATTAAATGCTGTATCACATGTAAACCATGAATTAAAAAAGTTAGTTGTTGGAATGGATGCTGCAGATCAAGAAAAGTTAGATTTTGCTATGATAGATCTCGATGGTACTGAGACTAAATCAAAATTAGGTGCAAATGCAATACTTGGAGTTTCTATGGCGGCAATGAAAGCAGAAGCTATATTTGAAAATAAACCACTTTATAAGTATATAGGAAATGGAGTGACCTTGCCTTCACCTATGATGAATATTATAAATGGTGGAAGTCATGCAGATAACAATTTAGATTTCCAAGAATTTATGATAATTCCAAATAGGAGTACTATAAAAGAAAGATTAAGAATAGGTTCAGAAATATTTCATACTTTAAAGAAAGTTTTAAATGAAAAAGGTCTTTCAACAGGTGTTGGAGATGAAGGTGGTTTTGCTCCTAATTTGAAAAGTAATAAAGAAGGATTTGATCTTATTATAGAGGCAATAAAAAAATCAGGATATATTCCTGGTGTTGACGTAAATCTTGCAATAGATGTCGCAGCTTCTGAATTTTATAAAAATGGTAAATATGTATTAAGTGGAGAAAATAGGGTTTTAACAACTGATGAGTTAATAAATTTTTATGAAGAATTAATTGATAAATATCCAATTATTTCTATAGAAGATCCAGTAGATGAAAATGATTGGGAAGGATTTAAAAAAATTACTAAAAAATTAGGAAATAAAATACAATTAGTAGGTGACGATCTATTCGTAACAAATAAAAAATATTTACAAAAAGGTATAGACATGGGAGCAGGAAATGCAATACTTATTAAAGTAAATCAAATAGGTACAATTACTGAAACACTCCAAACAATTGATCTAGCGAAACGTAATGGGTATAAGACAATTATTTCCCACAGAAGTGGAGAAACCGAAGACACTACTATTGCTCATTTAGCGGTTGGCCTTGATTTAGGTCAAATTAAAACTGGTTCTATGTCTAGAACTGATAGAATTTGTAAGTATAATGAGCTTATTAGAATAGAAGAAGAATTGGAAAAATAAAATTGCATCAAATATTGCAATTTTTTATATTCAAAATATTATAATATTTATAATTTTCCTGATGTATATAATATTAAATATTTAAATTTAAAAAGGATTTTCCAATTTAAAATAGTAGTATATATATATGGGTAATTAAAGTTTATATACTATAATTATAAAAATAAATTATTATTAATTTTAATTATAATTAAATTTGCAAAGATTTATTAAGAATTTTTAAGTTATTTTTATGTCAATTTGTCTTATATTAATAAGTAATATAAGAGATGTAAATTAATTATTATGAATAAAGTAAAATAAGTTAATGTATTAAAATCTTAATAAGTAAAGTTACAAAAATTTTATAGTAAAAATTATAAAATATTATTTTTTCTTCTAAATTGTATGATATAATATTGATAGTTATAGAAGCTGTGGAGGTATTTATGGCAAAAAAGAAAAAGAGAAAAGAAGAGAATACAGAACAAAGTGGATATATAATAGAATTGAAGGGAATCGCTCTTGTTTTAATTGCTATAATTGGTTTATGCCCATTTGGTCCAGTTGCCGATTTTATTAAGGGTTTTTCGTGTTTTTTGTTTGGAAGTTTGTGGGCGTTATTTTTAATATTTATTGGAATTATTGGAAGTTACATAATAGTAAGAAGAAAAATGCCAAAACTATTAAATGGAAAGACTGTGGGTTTATTTGTAATAGCTGTAGGGATATTGACACTTTTACATTCTACTTATATAAGTGCTGAAGGAATAAATCCCAATAAATTTAATATTCTAAAAGATGGAGTACTTGTTCTTAAGACAACAATTGATAATGTTTTAAAGAGTATTGTTGATGGTAATAATTGGATTTCTGAAACTGGTGGTGGAGTAATTGGTGCTATTTTTATAAGTATATTTACTGCTTTGCTTACATTGAATGGTGCTAAATTTATTTGTGTAGCACTAATTATATGTGGAGTAATTATTTATACAGGACTTTCTGTATATGAATTGTGTGCAAAGACAGGTGCTGAGGTAAAGAAAGTAGCAAAAAGTGTACACCTACCAAAGAAAGACAAAAATCAAAACATTAAAGAGCAAGAGCAATTAGATATAAAAGAACCTGAGGATAAAGATGTCGTTTTAGTTAATAGTAGCGATAACGAGATAGAAACAACGAATAATAAGAAATATACATATCCACCTATTTCTTTATTAAATAAATCTACAAAGACAGATAATAAAGAAAATGAAATGCTTATAAAGAATAATATCCCAATTTTAATTCAAGTATTAAAAGATTTTGGGATAGAAGCACATGTTGTAGACACTCATGTAGGTCCAGCAGTTACCCAATATGAACTTGAAATTAAGGCAGGAACAAAAGTAAGTAAGATACTCAGTTTAAATAGGGAGATTGCGTTGGCTTTGGCTGCCAAGGATGTTCGTATCCAAGCTCCGATTCCAGGTAAAAATACTATAGGAATAGAGCTTCCAAATAAAAATATTTCTATGGTAACAGTACGAGAAGTTTTATCAAGCATACCATCGAGTAAATCTAATTCTAAATTACTTGCCGTTCTTGGAAGAGATATAATGGGTAATCCGCAGTGGATGGAAATAAATAAAACGCCACATTTACTGGTTGCAGGATCAACAGGAAGTGGTAAGTCTGTCTGCATTAATAGTATATTAGCCTCTATATTAATGCGTGCTAAACCTGAAGAAGTTAAATTAGTTTTAGTTGATCCCAAAAAAGTGGAACTTTCAATATATAATGGGGTACCTCATTTGCTTGCACCTGTTGTAACAGACCCAAAACGAGCTAACGTTGCCCTTAAAAGAATTGTTGCAGAAATGGAAAGACGATATGATGTATTTGAAGAAAGTAAAACTAAAAATATAGAAAGTTACAATGCCTACATAGATAAAAAAAATGAAAAGCTTCCATACGATCAACAAGAGAAGCATATGCCGTTTATTATTGTTATCATAGACGAACTTGCAGATCTTATGTTGGTTGCAGCTAAAGAAGTGGAAGATTCTATCATGCGTATTACTCAAATGGCACGTGCTGCAGGGATACATCTTATAGTAGCAACTCAAAGACCATCTACTGACGTAATTACAGGTGTAGTAAAAGCAAATATCCCATCAAGAATATCCTTTGCGGTATCTAGTGGTATAGACTCTAGAACTATTTTAGATATGGTAGGTGCTGAGAAGTTACTTGGTAAAGGTGATATGTTATTTTTGCCACAAGGAACCAATGTTCCTATACGTATTCAAGGCACATTTATTTCTGAAGATGAAACAAAGGCCATTGTTGATTATGTATGTAATCAACAAAAGGCACATTATGATGAAACAATACTTATGGATACTGAAGAAGCTGGAGCAACTACAATGTTAGAAAATAAAGATGATTATGAAGAACCATTATATAATGATATAGTACAGTTCGTAATTGAACAAGGTAAAGCTAGTGCATCTCTTTTGCAAAGGCGATTCCGTTTAGGCTATAATAGGGCTGCTAGGTGCATAGATTTACTTGAAGAAAGGGGTATAGTAGGTCCTCAAAATGGTTCAAAACCTCGTGAAGTTCTTGTTAAAGATCAAGACAAGGAACAATAAAATTCGACAAAATTTAACCGGTGATTAAGATACAATAAAAATGGTGATAATATGAAGAAGTATTTGATAACATTTTTGAGCGCTTTAATTATTGGTTTTTTTCTTGCTAATTATTTTATAAAACAATATAAAGATTATGAAGGTATTAAAGTATCTTCCATTGGAGAAGAGTTATATTTTATACAATATGGAGTTTTTTCAAATGCAGAAAGTATGGAAGAAAATACTATTTCTCTACCCAGTTATGTATACAATATAGAGGATGATTTATACTATGTTTACGTAGGGATAACAAAATCAAAAACTAACGCTGATAAAATTAAAGAGTACTATAAAAATTTAGGATATGAAACAGTAATAAAAAATTATACTATAACAAACGAAGCTTTTTTGAGTTCATTAGACAATTATGATAATGTTTTGAGTAATACAAATGATAAAACGGCTATTTCTTCAATTATTAATCAAATTTTAATAAAGTATGAGGAGGTAGTAATAAATGGGAGTAAAAATTAAAGATATACCTAAAGATGAGAGACCCCGTGAAAGATTAATTATTAATGGTGTAGAAAAGTTAAGTAATGAAGAATTATTAGCAATAGTTTTAAAAACTGGTACTACTGGAAGTTCAGCCAAAGATTTGAGTAATACTCTGTTAAGTAAATTAGGAAGTATAAAAAAATTAAATGATGTTAATTTAGAATATTTGAAACATTTTAAAGGTATTGGGATTAGCAAAGCTTGTAATTTATTAGCGTCTATTGAACTTGGAAAGAGAATAAATAAAGAAGTAGACAAAATAAAAGACATTAAATTGACTAATTGTGAATTAGTATATAAATTTTATAAAGAAAAAATAGGTGACAAAAAGCAAGAATATTTTTTTGCAGTTTATTTAGATAACAACAAAAAAATAATAGAAGATAAATTATTATTTATAGGAACAGTAAACTACAGTTTAGTGCATCCAAGAGAAGTCTTTAAGGAAGCCTATCTACTAGGTGCTAGTGCAATTATTTGTGTACATAATCATCCTGGTGGAAATTCAATTCCTAGTAATCAAGATTATGAAATTACAAGGAACCTAGTAAAGGCAGGAAATATTTTAGGAATAAAAGTACTAGATCATATAATAGTTTGTAAAAATAATTATTATAGTTTTTTAGAAAATGATGATCTTGACTTTTAAAAATATTTAATATGTAATATAATAAAGACAGGTGATTAAGGTGGGAAGAAAAAATAATACAATAAAATACATGATAATTTCATTTATTATAATAATATTAGTTTTGTTAGGGATAACTTCACGTACATTAGATGAAGATAAAGATTTGAATTTTTTTGAAAAAGCAATTAAGGACACAACAACATTTATTGTTAATATATTTTCTACTCCTGTAAATACTATAAAAGATAAAATAGAAATGACAAATGAAACAAAAAACTTATATGAAAAGTATACAGATTTAAAAGAAAAAGTTGAAAAAACAGACTTATATTATGCTCAAATACAAGAATTACAAAAAGAAATAACGGAGTTAAAATCAGTATTAGAATTGAATGCTACTTTATCAGAATATACATATATAAATGCTACGGTAGTTAATAGAAATATTGGATATTGGTATAATACGCTTAATATAGATAAGGGAAGTAAAAATGGAGTAAAAGAGGGGGACGCTGTTATTACCAATGAAGGACTTATAGGTAAGGTAATTAATGTAAGTAACTTTTCAAGTACGGTAAAATTATTAACCACGAATGAAATAAGTAATAAAATATCTGTTAAAGTGAATGCAAATGATACATATTTATATGGATTATTGGTTGGTTATGATGAAAAATCAAATTTGTATAAAATAGACGGTATAACAGAACCAAATTTAATAAAAGAAGGTGATTTAGTAACGACTACTGGTTTAACTGATTATTTTCCAAGTGGAATATTAATTGGAACCGTATCTAAAGTTGTAAAAGACGAATACGATTTAAACAGCATAGTAGAAGTTAAACCATCAGTAAATTTTGAGGATATAAGCATTGTAACAATACTAAATAGGAAGGCATATGAAAAATGAAATATTTAATAATAATATTATCTTTTCTATTGGAATCTATTGCTACAAATATTGTAAATAAATCTAGTTTATTTATTCCACTATTTTTATTAACGTCATTAGTCTTTTTATATCCATATTTTAATAACAAAAAAGAAAATTTTATTATAACAACTTCAATTTGTGGATTAATTTATGATATTTCCTTTACGAATTCTATTTTTATTAACACATTAAGTTTTGGAATTTGTGGCATTATAATTATAAAAATATATAATTATATAAACAATAATATGTTTAACTCAAGTTTTCTAAACATCATTATTTTAATTATGTATAGAATAATAAGTTATTTATTGTTATGCATAGTTAATTATACTTCTTTTGATGAATCAATATTGCTTAAAGGTATATATAGTTCAATAATTGCTAATGTAATATATGGTATTGTAATCTATTTAGTAACAAAATTTATTTATAAGAAATCAAAAATAAAAGGTATAGAATAATTTGTTAGAAATGTTTAACTTGCTTTTTAATTTAGTGCTAATAATTAAATTACTATAATGGTAAAAAACTGAAATTAAATTCATATATTTAATTAGGTGACTTTATGAAAAAAATATTTCAAATTGTAGGCCTAATTAGTTTAGTATGTTTTAGTTTTTTTGTAACGGAAAAAACTGCAACTGTTGTAAATAATATGGATGAGATAATGATAAGAATAAAAACGGAAAAAGATGAATATAAATTAGAAAACAAGAATGCAATGATAGAAGGAAATACAATAATACCTGGAATAAGTAGTAGGAAGGTAAATATAAATAAAAGTTATAAAAATATGAAAAATAATGGTTATTATGATGAAAATTTATATGTATATGATTATACATTACCTGATATTAGTTTAGCAGATAACCTTGATAAATATATCATAAAGGGAAATCCATCTAAAAGAATGGTGAGTTTAATATTTATGGTAAGTTCGGATAATGATATAAATGAAATTTTAACTATTATAAATAATTATAATATAAAGGCGACTTTTTTTGTTGATACAACGTGGTTTACTGGTAATAATAATTTAATAGAGGAAATGATAAAAAAAGGTCATAATGTAAATATATTTATGAATAATTATACAGATCCAGATTTTGATTGGATAGACATGGTTTTAAAGAAAATAAACAAGCAAAAAAACGGATTTTGTTATGGTTTAGAAGATAATGATGATAATATTAATTCATGTAAAGTAAAAGGAAATTATACAATAAGACCAACGGTTATTTCAGAAAATACTCCACTTCAAGATATTAAAACTAAATTAGAATCTGGTGCTTTATTATCTTTAAAAGTAAACCAGCGAGTAAAAAAAGAATTATCTACTATAATAATTTATATAAAATCTAAGGGATATAAAATAACAAATTTAGAAGAGCATATATTAGAATAAAAAAGCTAAGTACATATTAATATGTATTCAAAATATTGTGTATCAAAAAAGAAAAAGATTCTTCTTCTTTTTTTAATGCTTTAATTTTGGCGTATTAGAAGTTGATCTATATATTTCACAATGGTTTTAAAATTATCAGTAATATTATGAATATTATTTTCTAAAACATAGTATTATGACAAACCGTCTTTTTATATATTATTTTTTAAATAAATGTTATAATATTTTTGGTGATATGTATGAAAAGCTTAGAATTGCTTTCTCCTGTTGGTAATATGAAATCACTTATGGCTGCGATAAATGCTGGATGTGATGCAGTATATCTTGCTGGGACAAATTTTGGCGCTAGAAGTTTTGCGGGAAATTTTAGTAAAAATGAATTAATAGATGCGATTAATATATGTCATCTTTATGGAATTAAAGTATATATAACTGTAAATACTTTGATATATGATGCTGAAGTAGAAAGATTTATGCAATATATAGACTTTATTCATAAAAATAATGTAGACGCAGTAATTATGCAAGATATAGGTATGATAGATTTAGTAAGAAAAACCTATCCTAATTTAGAAATTCATGCTTCAACACAAATGCATATACACAATTTAGAAGGTGTTAAACTATGTGAGAAATTAGGAGTTAAAAGAGTAATACTCGCCCGTGAAACACCAATAGAACTTATTAAATATATAAAAGAAAATACCAATATAGAAATAGAGATATTTGTACATGGAGCACTTTGCATGAGTTATTCTGGTGAGTGTTTGATGAGTGCTTTAATAGGTAATAGAAGTGGAAATAGAGGAACATGCGCACAAATATGTAGACAACCATATGACCTTGAAATAGATGGTAAAATAGTGAATAAGGATAAATATTTATTAAGTACAAAAGATTTAAATACACTAAACTATTTGGGTGAACTACTTGAAATAGGAGTGGATAGCCTAAAAATAGAAGGTAGAATGAAAAGCAAGGAATATGTATATTTAGTAACATATTTATATCATAAGGCTATAACTAATTATAGTAAGTTTGGGGAAACTAAAATAACAGATAGTGACATTAAAAATTTAAAGAAGGTATTTAATAGAGAGTTTACCAAAGGATTTATATTTAATGAAGATAATGATTCTTTTACTAATCCTTTTAGGCCTAACCATATGGGTATTAAAATAGGAAATGTAGTAGACTATAAGAATGGACAAGCATTTATAAAATTAAGTGAAGATTTAAATATAAATGATGGAATAAGAATCCTAGATAATACTGATTTAGGTTTTATAGTTACTCGTATGTTTAAAGATAAAAAAAGCATTAAAGAAGCTAAAATTGGTGATATAGTAAGTATTCCTTGTAAGTTAGTTAATAAAAACTCATCTGTAGTTAAAACAACTGATTATAAATACTTAAAAGAATTACAGGATAAAATAAATATAAATAGAAAGGTTAAAATAAGGGGTAAGTGTACTATACATAAAAACTGTCCTATTAAATTATGCGTAACCGATGGAGAGTTTGAAGTATCAGTAAGTAGTGATTATATAACAGAAGAAAGTATATCTTCACCCATAACAGAAAAAAAAGTTAAAGAACAACTAATAAAATTAGGGGATACTGTATACGAGTTTGAAAACCTAGAAATAGATTTAAGTGATAATGTATTTGTTCCTGTAAATAAATTAAATAATTTAAGAAGAGAAGTTATGCACATACTTGATAGTAAAAGATTGTATAAATCTAATTATAAAAAAGAAAAATATGATATATGTGTGGATAACTTTCCAAAAAGAGAAGAAACAAGTGTATTAATTAACACTTATGAACAGTATTTAAAAGTTAAAGATTCTTTTGACATTATATATGTAGATAGTAAAGAACTATATGATAAAATAAATGATAAAAAATGTATATTAAAACTAAGTAGAGTTTTAGAACATCTCCCCAATTTAGATATTAAACTTCTAGTTGGTGAGTTAGGTAGTGTTTATAAATATAAAAATGTAGATACAGATTTTTCTCTTAATATAACAAATTCATATACTGTTGCTTTAATGCACTCCCTAGGAGTTAATAAAGTAACTCTATCTTATGAATTAAACTATAAACAGATTAAATATTTAGTAGAGTGTTATAAAAAAAGATATAATAAGAATCCTAACTTAGAAGTTATAGTAGACTCTAATGTAGAGGTTATGGTATCTAAATATAATATGTTAAAGAAATATAATAAAAAAGAAGGCTATTTAATAGATAGATTTAAAAATAAATACGAGATTAAAATAAAAGATAATCTAATGTATATATATCACTTTAAAAGGATAGTAGATTCTTCTAATTATTTTGATATAGGAGTTAACTCTATAAGAGTAAATTTATGATATAACCCAAGTTTGACAATCGAAAAAATGGTCAATTTGACAAAAATTAAAAAATATGATAGGATATAACCCGTTGAAAGGGAGTAGTTCCCATATAAATATGGATTTAGTTCGTCAATTCAATGTATAAGCATTCGGACTAAATGATAAAGTTTATTGAACAAGACTTTCACACAATATGTGTGAGTCTTGTTTTTTTTGTCTTTCAAGATTCTCACATATTGAAAAATTTTAAAAGGAAAGGAGTATAAAAAAGACTTTTAAAGGAAAGGTGAGAATATGAAAGAAAAAATAGTTTTAAAAAGTACACATCCAGAAGAATACCCAGATTTAACAGTAGAGTGCAAGGTAATACCAAATGATAAAATAGGAGAGTATATTGGTACAATACCTGAAGATAAAAAATTCTATGCTCATAAAGATGGATTAGTATCTGCAAGAATTGGAATACCAGGTGAGAAGATAACAACTACTTTAACAACTGTTGTAGAAGGTAAAGAGTACGTTTTAAGCGAAGAAGAAAATATAGTAAAAGAAAGAGATGGATATGCAGATGTTGTAGTTAGAAATTTAGATTCAACTTCAGGTGAGCAATATGTTGTAAAACATAGTAAGTTCTCTCAAACTTATGAACCTTATGCAGTTAGACAATGTTCATGCGGCCAATCTGCAAGATATCTTCCAGTTTATGATTCAAGATTACTTACGCAAGTTGATGAAAACTTAATTATAATGACATCTTGGGGTGCTAAAGCAGTATGTTTGGCTGGTAGTTATATAGTTACATACAATGCAGAACAAAATGATTATAACACCCTAGAACAAGGTGCATTTAATTCAACTTATCAAAAAGAAGATGCATACCAAAAAAAATTAAAAAACTAAATAATATTTAGTGAAAAATGGGATTTATTTTCCATTTTTTCACTAAATCAATAAAAAATTTGGTATAATTAAATTAGAAATAGAAACAATGACATTAGAAAGAGTGAAATTAGTGTTAAAATATGAATATTTTTTAAAGAATGATTATATAGTAAATGAATATTCAGAAATAGATAAAATAAATCCATTTGCTTTTAGTCACGGGTTACAACATATTAATAATGTTTGTAATAATATGAAAATGTTATGTAAAATTCTTAATATAGATGATGAAATGAAAGATGCTTTACTTATTGCTTGTGTTTTTCACGATGTTGGACAGGCAAATGGTAGAGAAGCTCACGGTTTAAAAGCAAAACAAATTATAGAAAAATTATTTTCTAATGATATAAAACGAAATAAATATTATAATGAAATATTACATTCAGTAGAAATTCACGATAACAAAAGTACTGGTGATGAATCTTTATTTTGTTTGTTACTCAAATGTGCAGATACATTAGATTTTACTAAGAAAAGATTAGTAACAGATTGTAAAGATAAAGAACTTTACAAAGTTTGGGAAGATATTGAAGATATTAAAATAGATTTAAAAGATAATTATTTTATATTAGATATAATTACTAATGGAAAAGAAAATTTTAAAGAAAAATTTATGGAACAAAAATTTACTAAAAAAATAATTAGTTCATTTACTAATTTAGCAAATAAAGTAAATTTAATTCCAATAATTAAAATAGATAATAAAGAAAGTATTATACTGAATAAAAATTAAGTTGTAAATTTTGTAATCTATTATTAGGAGGGTGAAAAATGAAAATAAAAATATTACACATGATAGAAGGTGCTAAAAGAGCTACAGGGATAACAGTAATAATAGATGTATTTCGAGCATTTACAGTGGAATCATATTTAATTAATAATGGAACAAAAAAATTAATACCTGTAGCAGATGTTAATTTGGCATATAAACTTAAAGAGCAAAATGATTCTTTCATTTTAGTAGGAGAAAGACACGGTAAAATTTTACCTGGATTTGATTATGGAAATTCTCCTTCTCAAATAAAAAATGTAGATTTCTCAGGGAAAACGGTTGTACATACTACCAATGCAGGAACTCAGGGTATTGATAATGCTATAAATGCTTCAGAAATTTTAGTTGGAAGTTTGGTTAATGCAAAAGCAATTGCAAAGTATATTAAAATGAAAGATCCTTCTACTGTTTCTTTAGTATGTATGGGATTAGAAGGGAAATCTCAAACGGAAGAAGATAACTTGTGTGCTTATTATATTAAATGCTTACTTGAAAATATACCAATTGTACTAAATGACGAAATTGAAAATTTAAAGATATCAAGTGGGAAAAAATTTTTTGATAAATCACAGCAAGATGTTTTTCCAGAAGAAGATTTTTATTTAAGTACAGAAGTGGATAAATTTAAATTTGTATTGAAAGTTGATAAAGATAAAAATGGATTAAATTATATAAAAAAAATACCAATTAATTAGCGATTATAATTTTTTTAAAGAAGGTGTATAAGATGAAAAATAAAGTGGTTTTAGTAACTGGCAGTTCAAGAGGAAATGGAAAAGCAACTATTATAGAATTTGCAAGTAAAGGTTATAATGTTGTAATTGATTATATCAATAGTGAAGAAGAGGCAAATCCAGATTTTAGAATATTCAATAATAAAGAAGATGCGTATAAATTGAAAGAGTATGTGGAAAAAAACTTTCAAATAAAAGCTTTAGTGATTAAAGCTGATGTTTCAAATGAACAAGAAGTAAAAAGTATGATTCAAACTGTAATAAAAGAATTTGGAAGAATTGATGTTTTAGTTAATAATGCTGGAGTAGTATTTGATAGAGATTTTACTGATATTAAGTTAGATGAATGTAAAAGAGTTATAGAAATTAATGTTTTAGGTGCATTTATTGTATCAAGAGAAGCATCAAAATATATGGAAAAAGGTAGTTCTATAATTAATGTATCTTCTACTAATGGAACAAAGACCATATCACCAGAATGTTTAGATTATAATATTTCAAAAATTGGATTACAAAGTCTTACAAGAGATTTAGCATTTCAATTTAAACCTGATATAAGAGTAAATGCAGTTGCTATTGGATGGGCTGATACTGTTATGAATAAAGATTTACCTAAAGATTATATTGAAGAAGAAACAAGTAAAATTTATTTGGAAAGATTTGCTAATCCAAAAGAAATTGCAAAGACAATATATTTTTTAGCAAGTGAAGATGCTAGTTATATAAATGGCGAAATAGTTAATATTGATGGTGGTTATTGTTAAATAAAAGGAAAGGTGTTTTATATGTACTGTATGATCGAGGTTGCTTTTGGTAATTTAGATGAAACAAATAAAGTTATTTCAAAATTATTAAGTGAAAAATTAGTTGCTAGTTGTCAAATTGTTGAAAGCAATAGTAAATGGAATTGGAAACACAAATTAGAAGAAAGTAAAGAATATTTAGTATTTATGAAAACTAAAAAGGAATTGCAAGAAAAAATATATAATATTATAAAAGAGATTCATAGTTATGATTGCTTTGAATTTGAAGTGTTTGATTTAAATAGTTGTAATAGTGATTATTTAAATTGGATTGAAAATGAAATAAATAAGTAAAATTTTAAAAATTAGGAGGTTTTAATGAAAACTGTTACATCAATAGAAAAAAGAAATAGTGTAAAAAAAGATTATAACACCATAGCAGAACAATATTCAGAAGAATTTGGAAAAATATACGAAGATGAAGATGTTATTAATGAATTTATTTCTAAATTAAAACCTAATTCAAAAATATTAGATTTAGGTGGAGGAACAGGCAAATTAACAGATTTATTTATAAAAAAAGGATATGAAGCAATTTGTTATGATTTTTCTTTAGAAATGATGAAAAAAGCAAAAGAATTTTATCCTAATATTCCATATATTTTAGATGATATGTTAAATATGGAGCAACATTTTAAAAAAAATACATTTGATGGTATAATTGCGTTTTATTCACTTTTTCATATTCCAAGAGAAGATATAAATAACGTTTTTGCAAGTATTAACAAATTATTAAATGAAGATGGTATATTTTGTTTTGTAGTTCAATTAGGTGATGGAGAAGATTTTATTGATGAGCCTTATTTAAAAGAAAATGGTAAAAATGTATTATATTTTAATTTTTTTACAAAAGAACAAATTGAAAAATTATTAAAAAATAATAACTTTAAAAAAATATATGAAACGGAAAAAGAAGAAATTGGGGAAGATGAATTAGGTGAAGAAGGTAATAATAAAATATTTGTTATTGCAAAGAAAACTAAATTTTAGTAGAGTAGGAGGTTATCTATGTTACAATTAGTTTTAAATCCTGATAGTTCAGATGAAGAAAATATTTATAAAATAATTGATTTTGTAAAAAAATTAGAAAAGGAAAAAGGACTTTCAGATGAAGAAATATCAAAAAAATATACTCAAGGAGATTGTATTTGCTTAGCATCTTTAATAAAAAATTTGTTACCAAGTGTTAAAATAAAATGGTTTGGTAGTAGTTTGATGGATGCTCACTGTTGTGTAGCAATTAAAGGAGATTCTGATAAGGATTCTAAGTTAGAAGATTTCATAGATGAAGATTTATACTATTATGATATAAATGGTAAAAAATATTATGATGAAATGAGAGAATTTTTATCATCAACATTTCATACAGACATTAATGAAATAAGTGCTAGATATCCAGGAAATGTAGTTAATTTAACATTAAATGAAACTACCTCTGAAATTTTAAAATCTACGGTATTTAAAAGGACTAATATTAATGTCAATAAGAAAGATGAAAAGAGAAAAATTTATTCAATAGAAAAATTTATTGAATTAATTAATTCACCAATAGAAAAAATTAAATTACCATTAATATTGGCTGGAAATAATAAAATGTATTTGGATAGTAAAACGGATGAAGAATTAAGACAAATGGTGCTTAATTATATAACAGTAAACGAAGAAGATTTTTTAAAAACATTAGAATCTAGTGATTCTAAAATTGTTTTAGAACTTCAAAAAGCAATGATTTTAATAGGTTTACCTACTGATCAGTTGTTTTCTAAATTAGGATTTAATGTTGAATTATCTGAAAGTAGTGAAAAGTCAGAAACTTTAGATGAAAAAGAAAAATATTTATATCATACAGAAGAATTATTTGAAAGTGCAATAGAAGAATTTAAAAATTCTGATTTATCAAAATTTGAAAGAACAAAAAACTATGTAGAAAAAATAGATAAGATAAGAAAAAAATATAGCCATTATGTTTCACATACTAATGGATTTGTAGCTAGTGAAAGATTTAAAGTAGTTTATGAATATATGAAAACAATACCAATATATGAATTATATAAATATGATTCAAATAGTGGGAATTATATAAATAAAGTTAAAGAAAAAGAATATTATGAGGGTATTTACAATGAACTTGTTGATTC